>NKIE01000035.1 GCA_002256055.1 Pseudomonas sp. PGPPP3
AAACAGCAGGCCATCGGGATTGGCTGCATCCAGATCGGTATCAATGATCAGCACATCGGGTAGCTGCTTGTTGACGGCTGCTTGCAGGGCTTGGCCGCTGGCGTAGTGTTCGGCGGCATAGCCAAAGTTGCGCAGGGTCGACTGCAGGCTCAGGCCCAGTGGCAGGTCACTTTCCAGAATGTAGATACGCCGGTTCAGCTCATTGGTCAGCACCTTGGGTGGCTTTGGTGCGCTGTCGTCCGGGTAATTGTGGTTGGTGGGCTGCGCGCAGTCGAACTGACTGAAATGTTGCAGTGCGGCGGCATGGGCCTGCAGTTGTGCGCTGCTGCTCTGTTGCTGAAGGGCTTCGCTGGCCAGTTCCAGAGCCCTGGCCTGTTCGCCGAGCTGCGCGTAGCCGAAGGTGCCGGCGGCGCCGGCGAGTTTGTGCAGCTTGTCATGCACGGCTTGCAGCAGGTCGTGGGTGGTAGCCGCGTTGTCGGTGCTTGCCAGTTGTGCTGCCTGCTGAGCCAATTCGGGTAACTCCTTGCGCAGGCGTGCGCTGAACTGTGTGCTCAGCTCCTGGAGGAGTTGTTGAAGGTCATCGGCACTATTCGCCATGCGGCATGCTCTGGGGGAAGTGAGGCTGGACGGTCAATTGCTTTACGCTGCGTGAGTGGGGCGCGCAAGGCTTATTTGCCAAGCGTAGCGAAAGCGCAGCAGGCTGCGCCAGTGCTGGGTTGGTTGTTTATGTTGACGTGTTGGCGCAGGTGGGTAAATCGAACCAGAAACATGCGCCCTGGCCGGCCACTGAGTGAAAGCCAATCTGCCCGCCCATGTGCTCGATCAGCTCCTTGCTGATCGCCAGGCCCAGGCCTGTGCCGCCCTTTTGGCGGGTGCTGGAGGCGTCGGCTTGGGAGAACTTCTGAAAAATACGGGCCTGAAATGCCTCGGGAATGCCTTCGCCGTGGTCGCGTACGCTGACGCGCAGGTGCTGCCCATGGCGCTCCAGGCTGACCTCAATGCTGGCACCGGCCGGTGAGAACTTGCAGGCGTTAGAGAGCAGGTTGGCGAGCACTTGCTGCAGGCGCAGTGCGTCGACGTGGGCGCTGGCTGTGAGGTCAGAGCCGGGTTGCAGGCAATAACTGACCTGATGCTGCTCGGCGTAGGCCTGGTTGCTGCTCAGTGCCTCCTGCAGTAAGGGCAACAAGGGCAGCTCCTGCAGGTCGAAGGTCATCTTGCCAGCGATCAGCTTATCCATGTCGAGCAGGTCGTTGATCAGCAGGCTCAGGCGTTGGCTGTTCTGCTGAGCAATGCTCAACATGCTGGCCATGGCGGCGGGCACCTCGCCCAGAGCACCACCATTGATCAGGCCTAGTGAGCCGCTGATGGAGGTTAGCGGGGTGCGCAGTTCATGGCTGATGGAGGAGACGAAATCGCTTTTCAGCTGTTCGATGCGTTTGATCTCGCTGAGATCCATGATGGTGCCGCCGATGCGTTGCGGCTGGTGTTGTGCGTCGCGCTCGATATAGCCGCGCAACAGCACCGGCACGGTGTGGCCATCGCGGTGCAGCAGACGGCTCTCGACGCTCAGGTACGTGATGTCCTGGGCCATGGCCTGGCGAAAATGTGCCAGGGTGTCCTGCAGCGCGTCGGCAGAGATCAATTGCTGCAGGCTGCTGATCGCAATGGCAGTTTCCCGTTCGGGCAGTTCCAGGATCTGCCAGGCTCGGGGCGAGGCCAGCAGGCTTTCAGTGCGCACATCGTAGTCCCACCAGCCATCGTTGCTGCCTTTGACGGCCAGGGCCAGGCGCTCTTCGCTGAGGCGTAGGTCCTGTTCCTGGCGGCGCAATTGTTCGGTCATACGAGTGGCCAGGTTTTGTGCCAGCTCGCGCCGGTGGCTCAGGCTGCTGACCAGAAAGAACAGCAGCAAGCTGATCAGGCTCCCCAGGGCCAGCAGGGGCAATTGGCTGCGCAGCAGGCCGGCGGCGAAACCGGCAGGCGCATAGAACTTCAGCAGCCAGGTCTGGCCGTGCAGGCTCAGCTCGCGCTGGCTGAGCGCTGGCAGTTGCGTGGGTTGTTCGGCGATGCTGCTGAACAGCAGTTGTTGCGGGGCGCCGTCGGGGCTGGCGAACAGCTCGAAATCAATGGCCTGGCTGCGCTTGGCAAAAATCCCGTTGATCAAGTCGTGTACCCGGTAGGGGCTGTAGACGAAACCGCGCAGGGCCTGCAGGCGTTCCTCCGGCGTGCCGAGCGGCTGTCCGGTGCGGTATACCGGCACGTACATCAGCAGGCCGGGTTGCACCTTGCCGTGGGTTTCCTGCATCAAGGTGACCTTGCCGCTCAGGCGGGGTTCGCCGCTCTGGGCGGCCGCCAGCATGGCCTGGCGGCGGGTACTCTCGGAGAGCATGTCGAAGCCGAATGCGGCCAGGTTGCGGTCGCTGAAGGGCTCCAGGTAGATGATCGCGCTAAGCGGTTCACGCAGTCCTGGCGGGCGGATGCTGAAATCGGCAAAGCCTTGAGCGCGAATCTGTGCTTCAAACTGGCTGCGCTGGCTGGCCGGAATGATCTGGGTGAAGCCGACCCCCTGAATCCCAGGGTAACGGTCGCTCAGCTGCAGGCGCTGGATGAAGGCCTTCCAGTCCTCGCGGGTGACATTGTGGCTGGCATCAAACAGGCCGGCACCAGCGAGGAGGATGCGTTCGTGGTCGGTCATGCGCTCTTCGAGGGTTTTGCTCAGCTCGTCGGCGAGCAGTTCGAATTGCTCGCTGGCGGCCAATTGCTGGTTGTTGCTCAGGTTGTGCCAGCTCAGCAGGACCACGCCCAGGCTGCCCAGCAGGACGCCCCAGGCCAGCAGGTTGCGGCGATCGAACAGGCCTTTGATGGCGCTACCGCACTGCTGATAGGCATGCGCCAGTCTCATGGCGCACCGTTCGGCAGTGCGCCGGGTAGTTCGAACCAGAAGCACGCGCCCTGGCCGGCGCTGGAGTCAAAGCCGATCTGTCCGTGCATACGTTCGATGAGCTCCTTGCTGATCGCCAGGCCCAGCCCGGTACCGCCTTTTTGCCGGGTGCTGGACGCATCGGCCTGAGAAAATTTCTGGAAGATGCGCGCCTGGAAGCTGATCGGGATGCCCTCGCCATGATCGCGCACGCTGACCCGCAGGGCCTCGCCACGGCGCTCCAGGCTGAGTTCCACGGTCGCTCCGGCGGGTGAGAACTTGCAGGCATTGGACAGGAAGTTGGCCAGCACCTGCTGCAGGCGCAGCGGGTCAACGTGTACCTGGGCGGCGGCCAGTTCCGGCTCGCCCGGCCGTAGCTGATAGTTGACCTGGTGCTGCTCGGCATAGGCCTGGTTGCTGCGCAGCGCTTCTTGTAGCAGAGGCAACAAGGCATGGGCTTGCAGGTCGAAGATCATCTTGCCGGCAATCAGCTTGTCCATGTCCAGCAGGTCATTGATCAGCAGGCTCAGGCGCTGACTGTTCTGCTGGGCGATCTCGAGCATCGGGGCCATGCTCGCCGGCACCGCGCCGAGGGCGCCACCGTTGACCAGGCCGAGGGCGCCACTGATGGAGGTCAGCGGGGTGCGCAGTTCGTGGCTGATGGTGGAAACGAAGTCGCGCTGCAGTTGCTCGATGCGTTTGTGCTCGGTGATGTCGTGGAGGATCGCCACGGCACCGATTTGGCTGCCGTTGGCGGCGTGCAGGGGGTCGGCATTTACGGCGACAAAGCGCACCGGCTGACCGGGCAGCACGATGCAGTATTCCTGGTTGCGGATGTGCTCGCCGGCCAGGGCGCGCAGCAGGGGCCGCTCCTCGGGGCGGACGGACAGCTGGGTGTCGGCATCGCTCAGCAGGTAGCGCTGGGCCCAGTCGGTTGGCATCTGGTCGGCCAGCTCCTGGGGAACGCCATACCAGACTCGGGCGGTGTCGTTGAACACGGTGAGCTGGCCGTCACGGTCGCAAACCAGCACGGCCTCGCAGAAGTTTGCCAGCAGGCGGCGATTAATTTCCTGCTGGTTGCCCAGTTCCAGTTGCTCGGCCTTGCGTGCGCTGATGTCGTTGATGAAGCCATGCCAGAGCACGCCGCCGTCGGCCTGGCGCTCTGGGGTGGCACGTCCCTCGACCCAAATCAGGCCCTTGTCCGGGTGCAGGACGCGGTACTCGATGTGCCACAGACTGAGTTCGGCCGCCGATTGCAGGATGGATGCGCGAATGGCATCCAAGTCATCTGGGTGCAGCACGGCAAAGGCGGCCTCGGCCGTTTCGCTCACCTGTTCCGGCGTCACCCCGTAGATAGCGCCGATACCGGCACTGGCGTAGGGGAAACAGCTGCTGCCGTCGGCGCGCAGGCGATACTGGTAGACCACTCCGGGCAGTTGCGCGGCCAGATGTTGCAGGCGCAACTGGATCTGTTCGCGTTGCAAAAGGTCACGGGCAATGAACAGGTAGCCGAGCAGTTCGCCCGGCTGCGGGCGGATGGCCGAGACGCTGAGCATGACCGGCACCTGGCTGCCGTCGCGGCGTCGGTAATGCCATTCGAGTTGTTCGCGTTCGTCCAGACGGGCTTTGGCTACCAGCGCCTCGAGCAGTTCTGCATCGGGCGGCAGGCCTAGTTGCCGGGCGCGCTGCTGGAGTTCGTCCAGACGGTGCAGGCAGTGCTGAATGGCCTGGCCGTCGAGGGCCAGCGGCGGGTAGTCAAGCAATTGTCCGGCGGCCTGGTTGACGCTGAGAATCCGCCCCTGGCAGGCGGTGGTGAGCATGGCTACGCCAGCATTGCTGACAATCGCCTGCTGCAGGGCGGCGAGGCGCGCCTGTTCGGCGGCGCTGCGGCGCAGTTCCAGTTGCCGGACCACTTGCCGGCCCAGGCGTGCCAGGGCCTCGCGCTGGGCGGCACTGAGGTGATGAGGGCTCTGGTCGATGACGCACAGGGTGCCGAGAGCAAAGCCGTCGGAGGTGATCAATGGGGCGCCGGCATAGAAACGGATGTCGGGTGCCTCGGTGACCAACGGGTTGCTGCAAAAACGCGGGTCTTCGAGGGCATTGGGCACCTCGAAAATGTCTTGCTGGTGAATGGCGTGGGCGCAGAAGGCTATTTCCCGAGGGGTTTCCTGGGCATCCAGGCCAACCCGGCTCTTGAACCACTGGCGGCTGGCGTCGATCAGTGAAATCAGTGCAATCGGTGTGCCGCACAGGTGTGCTGCGAGTTTGGTGAAATCGTCGAATTCTTCCTCGGCGGGGGTGTCGAGGATGTTGTAACGCAGCAGTGCGGCTAGGCGTTCGGGTTCGTCTACCGGCAGTGCCGGCATGCCAGGGTGGGGCGTGGAGGTCATTGGTTGTGATCCGCTACCGATTCAGACTGGGCCCGCTGCCAGATCGTACGAACCTGACTGGCCAACTGCATGGGGTCGAAGGGTTTGATGATTACGTCGCGTGCGCCCAGGCTCAGGTAATGGGCAATCTCGTTCGGCTGCACCTTGGCGGTCATAAAGGCCACCGGAATTTGCTGCAGGTCGATCAGATCGCGCAGGCGTTCCAGGGTTTGCGGGCCATCCATGTCGGGCATCATCACGTCGAGCAAAATGAAGTGTGGGGCGAACTCGAGGACCTTATCCAGGGCGTCCTGGCCGCCGGAACAGCTCAGCACCTGAAAACCGCCGACGGCTTCAAGGGCGACTTTGGCCACCGCCTGAATCGAGCGGTCATCTTCCACATGCAGGATGCGTTTCAGTTCAGTCATGGTTGGCTCTTGTCGTGGTTTTGAGGTGGCCATCTGCTTAGAGCAAAGGCGTTAAAGGTCGGGCTGGCAAGTCAATTGGCATTGTTTGGCGCGGCTCTAGTGCGGGACTGTCATGTCGGGCCGGCGGTGGGCAGGCTGAACCAAAAGCAGGTGCCGTGCTCCGGCTCGCAACTGAAGCCGATCTGGCCGTGCATGCGCTCGACCAGTTCGCGACTGATCGCCAAGCCCAGCCCGGTGCCGCCCAGTTGCCGGCGATCGGAGCTGTCGGCCTGGGCAAACTTGCTGAAGATGCGCGGGCGGAATGCCTCGGGAATGCCACTGCCATAGTCACGCACCTCAATGCGCAGTTGCTGTTCGATAACCTGGCAGTGGATATCCACGGCACTATTGGCCGGAGAGTGCTTGGCGGCGTTGGAGAGCAGATTGGCCATGACCTGTAAAAATCGCTGGGCATCGACCAGAACTTTGGCGTTTTCCGGTACGTCCAGGAGTTGCCAATGCACCCGGTATTCGTCGGCATAGGCCTGATTGGCTTGCAGGGCTTGTTCGAGTAACGGCCGCAGAGGGTATGCCTGTAGATCGAAGCGCATTTGCCCGGCGTTGAGCTTGTCCATGTCCAGCAGGTCGTTGATCAGCAGGCTCAGGCGTTGGCTGTTCTGTTGGGCAATGCCGAGCATGGCGGCCATGCTCTCGGGCACTGCGCCCAGGGCGCCGCCATTGATCAGGCCGAGGGCGCCGGCAATTGAGGTCAGCGGGGTGCGCAGTTCATGGCTGACCGTGGAGACGAACTCGCTCTGCATGCGCTCCACGCGCTTACGCTCGGTGATGTCCTCGCGCAGTTCGGACTCGGTCTTTTTCCATTGCGTGATGTCCCGCACCACGGCGATGAGTTTCTGCTCGCCACGGTGGCTGATACGCGATAGGGCCAGCTCCAGCGGGAAGTGCTCGCCGTTCTGGCGCCGTCCTTCGAGTTCTTGTGGCAGGCCATCGCTGGCCTGCTCGGCAGCATCTTGGAGCAGGGCGCGAATGCGCTGGCGGTAAGTGTGCCGATGGGGTTCGGCCAGCAGGCTGGCAGCGTTGAGGCCGAGGGTATGGGCTGGGTCGAGGGCGAAGATCCGCTCGGCAGCGCGGTTGCACGACTCGATGAGGCCTTGCGGGCTGAAGGTCAGGATGCCGTCGATGACGTTATCGAGCACCGTGTGCACGTAGTCTTCGCGCTCGCGGCGCTCCTGTTCGGCGGCCACGTTGGCGCTGATGTCCCAGAGGAAGCCGTCCAGCCAGAGCAGTTCGCCCGTTTCGGCATAGGAGCCACGGCCTTTTTCGCTGATCCACACGGTGTGTCCGTCGGCATGCCGGATACGGTAGCTGACGGCAAACACCTCGCCGTCGGCCAGGCTGTTCTGGACGGTGCGGGTCACCGGCAGGTCGCTGGGCAGGATGATGCTGCTCAGGCTGCGCTGCTGGGTCGTAAAGTCGCTGGCGGGGTAGCCGGTCAGGCGTTCGATTTCATCGCTGATGTGCAGGATCGACCAGCTGCCATCATTGCGGCAGCGGTATACCGCACCGGGCAGGTTGCTGATCATGCTGCGCAGGCGCTGTTCGTTGTCCTGCAGGGCTCGACTGACCTGCAGCTGGGTGCTGATGTCGATAGCGATCCCGAGATAGCCGCTGATCTGCTCGTGCTCATCGCGGATGGCGGTGATGGTCAGGTTGACCTGGCGCTGTTGGCCGTCCTGGCGCACGTAGGTCCATGTGCGGGTTGCTGAGTCGTTGGCGCTGGTCTTTTCGGTGAATACCTTGATGCCGCTGATTGGGCGACCCAGTGCCTGGCTGAGTTCTGCGGCGCGCGCCTCGACTTCGCTGGGTAGATGAAACACTGCTGGGCTATGCAGTCCGACCATGGTCGATGATGAGTAGCCCAGCAGGCGTTCGGCTCCAGAGTTGAACAGGGTAATCAGGCCATCGGGGTCGGTGGCGATCATTGCCACTTCGGTGGAGGAGTCGACCACCGCCTGCAGGAATGCGCGGGTGCGGCGCACTTCCTCATCCTGTTGGTGGCTGGCGCTGACGTCGATGTGAGTGCCGTACATCAGCAGTGGCAGGCCCTCGGGTGTGCGTTTGACCAGGCCGCCGCGGGCGTTGATCCAGACCCAGTGGCCGGCCTTGTGGCGCATGCGCAGGATGCTGTTGTAGTAGGCCAGGGTGCCACTGAAGTGTTGCTCAAGCTGGGCCTGGCAACGCTCCAGGTCTTCGGGGTGGGTGAGCTTGACCCAGGTGTTGAAGTCCAGCGGCGCCAGTTCTTCTAGGTCGTAGCCGAGCATGGACGCCCAGCGCGAATTGAACACGGTGGCACCGCTTTGCACGTTCCACTCCCAGGTGCCGAGGTTGGTGCTCTCGATGACGCTGTCCAGGCGTTGGCGCTCTTCGCGCAGGGTTTCTTCAATGCGTTTGCGCTGGCTGATGTCGCTGATCACCCCGTGCCAGATGATGCTGCCGTTGGCTTGCGCCTGTGGCGTGGCGCGGCCTTCGACCCAGATCAGGCCGCGCTGTGGATGGATAACCCGATATTCCTCCTGCCAAGGGCTCAGACGAGTGCCCGAGAGGGCGATGCTGTCGTTCACGCGCGCCAAGTCATCGGGGTGAATCAGTTGCTGGATGATCTGGCTGTTGTGCCGTACCTGCTCCGGCTCAATGCCGTAAATCTCGCGGATGCCGGGGCTGGCAAAGGGGAAGTGCCGGCGCCCATCGGCCTCGATCTGGTACTGATAGACCATACCGGGTGTCTGGTTGGTTATGTGCTGCAGGCGATTGAGCAGTTCATGGCGTTGCTGCTGTTGTTGCTGGTGTTCCAGGGTGGCGCCGATCCAGCGGGCCAGCAGCCGAATGAACTCGCGTTCGGCCTGATCGAAGCCCTGCTGGCGCGGTTCGCGGGAGGCGAGGGCGAGGGCGCCATAACGCTGGCCGTTAATGCGGATCAGGGTGCCGATGTAACTCTGGTAACCGAAGCGCTGATAGCACGGATGAGCGGCGTGGGCGGAGTTGGCCATGTGCGCAATGGTCAGCACATCGTCGCTCTGCAGGGCCAGGTGGCAGTAGGTTTGCTCAAGGGGCAGGTGGGTGCCGTCGGCGATATTTTCGCCAGGGGCGAGGTGGCAGAGCACTTCGAAATCATCCAGGTGCACGCGGCTGATGACAGCGACGGGCAACTGGTAAAACTGGCTGGCCAGCTGCAGGGCCTGGCGCAGTTGTTCCTGGGGTTGACGATTGGCCAGTGCGGCAATGTCGTTGAGGGTGCGCAGCGCTTCCAGTTGGCGCTGGGCTTCGCGCTGAGCTTGCTGGCGCTGAGCGTCGCGCTGCAGGGCCGCAATCAACTGGCCGAGGGTGGACAGCAATGGCTCAAGCAGTTTTTGCAGGGCCGGGTCGTAGCCGTTCGGGCGGTTGGCGATGCCGAGCATGCCGATCATTTGGCCGTGGTGCTGTAGCGGCAGGCCCAGGAAACAGTTAAGGGGCGGATGCCCGTGAGGCAGGCCGCCGCGCCGAGGGTCTTGCTGTGGTGCGTTGCTCAGCAGCGGCTGGCCACTGCGCAGGACTTGCCCGAAGAGGGTGTCGAGGTTGCGAAATTCCATGCCGACCGGTGCCTGCTGGGCATAGAAACGCAGGGTCTCCTCGTTCCAGGCAATGTTGCTGATGGCGTAGGTTTTCAGGTACGGCTGACCTACTTCGTTATGCAGGACTTCGCCGATAAACCCAAAGGCGCTGTCGGTAAATTCGAGAATCTGTTGCAGGAGTTTCTCGAAGGCTTCGCGATGGTTCTCTTCGTCGATATAGGCCGTCAGGGCCTGGGCCATGATGGCAAGCAGTTGGGCGTTTTGCTGCTCAAGTGGCGACTGCTCTGGAGCAGGCTCCGTAGCCGATTTGTTGAGCCGCCAGCGGGAGAGAAAATTACGCAGATTTACATTCATTATTGTTCTTCATCAGCTGACATCACCTTACGGCTTGTGTTGTGAACGCCTCATGTAGCGTAGCGGCGCTGTGCGCGACTGTCGTGGCTAACCTACTTTTTGCTTGGCTTGGCCGGCTTGCTAGGTGGTCGTTGCCCCTCACTGTGAGCACTTAACCGGATGTTGCAGTGCCTGCTGGTTTGCCAGCGCAATTTTGAATGTTCGATTGACAGGCGTTGGTGCTCTTCTACCGTCATATCGCAGGCATGCGTTGTTGCAAATTAAGGAAATGTGTCATGAGTGGTTCTGTGCAGATAGATATGGGCGCGCGGTTATCTTGGTCACGCTTGCTGATGGCTCAACTGGTTCCTTGGTTCTGCTGTGTGGTGTTGTTCTGGTTGTCTGGGTGGGTCTGGTTGAGCCTGCTCGCGGGCGGGGTCAGCAGTCTGCTGTTGGTTGTGCTGCTGCAGCACTGGCAGCAAGCCCCGGTGGCGTCGGCTAGCGAGTTCCCGGGCCAGGAGCCACGCCGGCTGGCTGATAGTGAGTTGTTGCTGCTCAATCGCGAGACCATTGAACAGCAAAGTGACCTGCTGCAGGGGCAGATCAGACAGGTCAGCGGCTTGCTTGAAGCGGCCATTAGTGAAATTACCACAAGCTTTTCTGCGCTTGCTCACAGCGTGCATGAACAACACGATCTGGCTCATGAGCTGATTGAGCGTTATCAAACCGGAGGCAAGGCCGGGCAGGACAAAATCAGCTTCCAGGACTTTGTCAGCACCACACACTCGACCTTGGGTTTGTTCGTCGATTCGACCATCGAAACCAGCCATACCTCCATGCAACTGGTGGAGCGCATGGACGCCATCGGCGCGAAGATCACCGACATTCTCAAGTCCACGGCAGATATGGACTCGATTGCCAAACAGACCAACCTGCTGGCCTTGAATGCGGCCATCGAAGCGGCGCGAGCGGGTGAGACCGGGCGTGGCTTTGCGGTTGTAGCCGATGAGGTGCGCGCACTGTCTAGCCGTTCGACGGTGTTTTCCGCCGAAATTCGCGAGCATGTCGAGGCTGTACTAACCGAGCTGCGTGCGGCTGATGACTCGGTTAGTCAGCTCGCGGCCAAAGACATGTCTTTCGCTCTTGGCTCACGTAAGCACGTCAATGAAATGCTGGAAGACCTGGCCCATGCCAATGGCCATACGCTGCAGGTGGTTGGGCGTCTGGATAGCATTTCCGGCGTCATTGGTGCCGAAGTCAATCGGGCCATCACGGCCTTGCAGTTTCAGGATATGAGCGGGCAGCTACTGAGCCAGATGCAGGGTCATTGCCAGCGTCTGGAGCAGTTTGTGGTGCGCTTGCAGGAGCATGCCCGTTTGCCTGCGGACCAGCAGTTGAGTGCCCTGCAGGATGAGCGTGCGCAGTTGCGCAATCGGCCAACCAGCCCCGTTACCCAAACCAGCATGACCGCTGGTGATATCGATCTTTTTTGAAGAGGGCTACCCATGAGCGCCGATAATCTGGTGACCTTGCGTCCGCAAGGCCGTTTCGATTTCAACTGCTTTCGCGACTTTCGCACGACCTACGAGAGCGCACTGGCTCAGGACGGGGTGAAGTGCATCGTCGTCGATCTGCAGCAGGTGCAGTACATCGATTCGGCGGCCCTGGGGATTCTCCTTCTGCTGCGTGACAAGGCCGGCGCTCAAGGGGCCAAGGTGGAGTTGGCCAACCTCCAGGGTACGGTCAAGGACGTGCTGGAAATCGCCAACTTCCACAAAATTTTCAGTATTCGCTAAGCATGCGGCCGCTGACGATTCTCGCCATTGATGATGATCCGCTGATTGGTTTGGTGGTCGGTGCCTTTGTTCAGCGGCTGGGGCATATCGCCGTGCACGTGCTGAGTGGCAAGGAAGGCATCGCCGAGTACCAGCGCGGGGCCTTCGATCTGGTGTTGGTGGACCGGCAAATGCCGGGGCTGGATGGCCTGGCCACCACCCAGGCGCTGCGTGAGCTGCAGCAAAGTAGTGGTTGGCGGCCGATCATCATGCTCTCGGCCGGCGCGGCCACCGATGAACAGGTGCTGGCGCTGAATGCCGGTTGCGATGACTTCATTGCCAAGCCGGTGAACTTTCAAATTCTCGAAGCCAAGATCAACTCCTTCTGGCGCATTGCGCGCATGCAGCAGCAGATTGCCGGTCAGCATGAGGAGTTGCTGCGCTATTCGAGCATGGAGGCCGAGGAGCGGCGAATTTGCGGCTTCCTGATGGAGCGCCTGGTGCGCCGCGATTTGCTCGACAATCCGCTGATCCGCTACCTGCTACAACCGGCCAGTGAAGTCTCCGGCGACTTGCTACTGGCCAGCAGTTCGCGCAGCGGTGACATCTATGTGATGTTGGCTGATGCCACGGGGCATGGCTTGCCAGCGGCGCTGACCCTGATTCCGCTGTCACAGGCCTTCTACACCATGGCGGCGAAAGGCTTTCAGCTCGACACTATCGCCCGAGAACTGAATCACCAACCCCGTATCTACAGCCCGCCGGATCGTTTTGTGGCCGCCATGATGGCGGTCTACAGCCCGCGCGAATCGACGCTTGAGGTGTGGAACGGCGGTTTGCCGGCAGCCATGGTTATCAATGAGAGCGGCCGTTTACTGCGCAGCTTTCGTTCCCTCAATCTGCCGCTGGGCATTTTGCCTGACAGCGAGTTTGTCTGCGAAACCGAGACCGCCCAGGTCAGTGGCGCCTGTCATTTACTGTTGTATTCGGATGGTTTGATCGAGGCGGAAAATGCCGCAGGCGAGCCTTTTGGTGGTGAGCGCCTGCTTCAGGTACTGGCGGCCGGTGCGCCCGCAGAGTGCTTGGAGCGCTTGCAGTTGGCGGTGCAGGAGCATCTACAAGACGCCATAGCCCATGACGACTTGTCCTGCCTGCTGCTCGACTGCCGGCCGCCATTGCAGGCGCCGTTGTTGCAGGCTGCCCACGAGGCGGTCGCCAGTGAGCTAGCGGATAGTTGGCAATTCAATATCACCCTTGAGGCTGCCCAGTTGCGACGCCTCGATCTGGAACCGTTGCTCACCGACTTCTGCAACACCCTCGGTCTGGACAAGCAGCGTCAGGGGCCATTCAGTTTGATCGTCCGCGAGTTGCTGACCAACGCCCTAGACCATGGCTTGTTGGGGTTGGGCTCGGAGTTGAAGAACGGTGCAGATGGCTTTGAGAACTACATGCTGGCTCGCCATGAACGCCTGCAGAGTTTGACCCAGGGACAGATTGAACTGGATATCAGTCAGACCGGCTCAATGCAGGGTAACTGCCTGCGTATTGAGGTGATTGACA
>NKIE01000818.1 GCA_002256055.1 Pseudomonas sp. PGPPP3
TACAATGCGCAGGCTTGCGTCGAGATTTGCCCCGATGACGCCATTGAAATGGTCGAACTGGATGAGCCCTTTGACGTGGGCTTCACCCTCCCTCAAGTCGACGAAGATGCCGTTAAGGTGCTGTGTCGCAAGGCTGGCTATGGCCGTAACATGCAGATTTGCGTCTGCACTGACACCAAGGCGGGAGAGATCGCGACAGCGATCATCGGCGGCGCCCACTCCCCCGAAGCTGTGTCTTTGATGACCGGCGCCCGCACAGGATGTGTGGAGCTCTGCATGCAGCCCATACTCCATTTGCTGTCTTGTGCAGGCCATGGCGACGCCGCCCGTAACCCCAAAAACGGGTTCCAATGGTATGGCGAGTCCGCGACACTTTGGCAGCACGTCCAGCCCGATGGCACACTGCCCGATTTTATAGCCGAGGCCTTTCCGGAATATCCGTTAGATAAGGAATTTGGCGACATGGCAAAGCTGAAAAGGCGCTAATGATGGCCACTCTTCCTCCATTCCTAGACGCGCTGCGTCCTCCAGCCTTCCATCGCACCTGGAATAAGCGGGAGCCGGGAACCGTCGTCAAGAAGCGTGCTGCTGATCTGCCGAATATGACGGCACTGCCCATCCGCTCCCTCATGCCTGATCTGCCGCAGACGATTTGGTCGGAAGACGCCCTGCTCGGCCCGACCAATCTCGATGAGGTCCGCCGCCAGGCGCAGGCGCAGGCCGAAGCCATCGACTGGTCGAGAATTGAACCGGGGCGCATGGTCAATCTCATCGCCAACCCGCACGGGCT
>NKIE01000819.1 GCA_002256055.1 Pseudomonas sp. PGPPP3
AGTTAAGGGCGCTGGCTCGCAGGCCAAACGCCCATAACGGAAAAAGGCCGGTGGCAAAAGCCACCAGCCATCAGCCTTACGCGAGTCGCGCAGGCTGTAGACGCAAAGTCTTCGCTTACTTGAGCTCGACTTTGGCGCCAGCTTCTTCCAGAGCCTTTTTAGCGGCTTCGGCTTCGTCTTTCGACACGCCTTCTTTAACCACGCCAGGAGCGCCGTCAACTACAGCCTTGGCTTCTTTCAGACCCAGACCGGTCAGTTCACGAACGGCCTTGATCACGTTTACTTTCTTCTCGCCGGCTTCAACCAGAACAACGTTGAACTCGGTTTGCTCTTCAACAACAGCGGCAGCAGCAGCTGGGCCAGCAGCGGCAACAGCAGCGGTCACGCCGAAGGTTTCTTCCATTGCTTTGATCAGCTCAACAACTTCCAGAACGGTTTTCTGGCCGATGGCTTCGATGATTTGTTCGTTAGTCAGAGACATGACTATAAATTCCTGTATTGGGGTGACAGCCTAGGCAGCTATCAAATTAAACATATGATGTTGAAAGTACTTTCGATGCCTTAGGCAGCGGCAGCTTCTTTCTGATCGCGAACGGCTGCCAGAGTACGAGCCAGCTTGCTGGTAGCGCCTTGAATCACGCTCATCAGTCGTGCAATAGCTTCGTCGCGAGTTGGCAGCGAAGCCAAAACGTCGATCTGGTTTGCTGCGAGGAACTTGCCCTCAAACGCAGCTGCCTTGATCTCGAACTTATCGTTACCTTTAGCGAACTCTTTGAACAGACGAGCAG
>NKIE01000820.1 GCA_002256055.1 Pseudomonas sp. PGPPP3
GGAGCTGAGGATACACTTCGATAGCCGGGAGCATTCGCGGAAGACCTTTTCGGCGATCTTCGACGGGAACTTCGATGACGATCCATCCGAAGTCCTCGGAGAGAAGGAGATCAACACTGCCATCCTCAACGGCTACCGACTTGTCGGGAAGATCCTGTCTCAGAAGCTCAAAGAGAACCGGCGGACGGTGGCGGAGTTCACCGAATACCTATTTGGGCGGGTGCAGATCATGCGGGAGAAGGTGCCCGACGAAACGGATCTGAACCACTACTTCGAGATCATGAACAACCGGGGCGAGCAGCTGGAGAAGCATGAGGTGCTCAAGTCGAAGATCATGGAAGTCTTGAACGGAATCCCCGACGCGATGGAACGCCAGCAGAGCCAGAGCTGCCTCCATACCGTCTGGGAAGCCTGTGCGAACATGGAGCGGTATGTGCAGATGGGATTTCCACCCGCCCAGCGCAGCGCCATATTCGGAGACAAGGATTGGGGGCGCTTCGACATTGCGGATTTTGACGCACTGCGCGGAGCGTTGCACAGCGCAAGCCGCGATAGTTCAGCTCAGCCGATTGTCCGCACGCTCATCGAGATCATCGGAACGGCACAAGGGGGGGACGAAAAGAAGGAAGTAGAGGACGAAGCTCCCGAGCGCTTCAACACGGTCATCAATTTCGCCAACTTTCTTCTGCATGTATTGCGTGTGGAAACGGAAGTGGACATCCCGCTCGATGACAAGCGACTGGTATCAACCTTTGAATCCGAGGTGCTCAAACAGCCCGATGCGGTA
>NKIE01000821.1 GCA_002256055.1 Pseudomonas sp. PGPPP3
AGGTGCCGCTGGCATCGGTTTCCCACACCGCCGAGGTGATCCCCAGAGGCTCAAACAAAGCCGTCCAAGGGTAGTCGGCATAAGCCTTTGCACCGACCATGCCCTTTAGCGCCGCCGACAGCACATTGCTGTCGCCACTGGAGTAGCGAAAGCGCGAACCCGGTGTAGCCTCGCCCTGATGACTGGCGACAAAGGCCGGCATGTCCGTACGGCCACGGGTGTAAAGCATGGCCACCACCGAGGAATTCAGCGGCGCGTATTCGTAGTCTTCCTGCCAGTTAAGGCCCGACGCCCAGTTGAACAAATGGCCGAGTTTTACCTCGGGATGGGCGGCGAACGGCGGGTAGTACGTGGCCGCCGCCTCACTCAGCTTGAAGCGCCCTTCGCCATAGGCAACGCCGAGGGTCGCCGCCAACAGGCTCTTGCTCACCGACCAGGTCAGGTGCGGGGTACTGGCCTTGGTCGGCCCGGCGTAGCGCTCGTAAATAATCTGCCCGTCACGGATCACCAGCAGCGCATCGGTGCGAATGCCCTGGCGGCTGACATCATCGCGGGGCGGAAAGGCATAGGCGCTGAACGCCTCAAGCGCGGCACTGCTCGGTGCCTCGGCGCGACTCCAGTCGGCGCCAGGCCAGGTCTCGGCCTGGGTCAGCGATGCGGCGCACAAACTGCTGACCAGCAGCAGGCGGCGAAGAATGGCAACGGGCATGGCACAGCCTCTGATTGTTATTCGAGGCCGCACCCTAGCACGTCACTGTGACACCCTTGAATGACCAAACGCGCCAG
>NKIE01000036.1 GCA_002256055.1 Pseudomonas sp. PGPPP3
GCGTTTCCCGCTTGGCGGTTTCGATGATCACCTCGATGCAGGTCTCGGTCATCACCTTGAGCTGGTCCTGTGGCAGATCGAGCCGGCGCGCGCGCATCGCCACCTGCTGCTGCGACTCCTCTCCCGTCACATAGAGCGCCGGCATGCGCACGGCGATGTTGCACAGGGTCTGCAACAGGATGGTCGATTTGCCGATGCCCGGATCACCGCCAATCAGCACCACCGAACCGTCCACCAGGCCGCCGCCGAGCACCCGATCCAACTCGGCGGACGAGGTGGAAAAACGTGGCACTTCCTCAACGCTGACCTCGGCCAGAGTTTTCAGCTGCGCTTGCTCGCCCGCCCAGCCGGCACGCCCGCTAGGAGCGGCGCTGTGGGCCTCGATCAGGGTTTCGGTCAGAGTGTTCCAGGTGCCGCACTCACCGCACTGCCCGGCCCACTTGGGAAAGGTCGCGCCACATTCGGTGCAGCCATACATGCGCTTGGCCTTGGCCATGGGGATCTCCGCGAACCGCAAAAGCGCCGATCATAGCGGTTGCCTGGCTCGTCAGCATCAACCGCCCTGCTGCAGGCTGGCCTTGGCCCGTTCGCGAATCACGTATTACTTGTAGATATTGCCGACGTAATCCACGGTTTCGCGACCAACGATGCGTGCTGCCGCTTGCTCGACATTGCCGAACCAGACATTTGGGTCCAGCCCGGACTTTTCTGCCAAGCGGCGAAACTTCATCAGGTTTCCCGGGCCGGCGTTGTAGGCGGCAAAGCTCAACAGGGTGCGATTGACCGGCGTCAGCTCCGGATCATCCAGGTACTTGTCGGCCAACAGGCGCATGTATTTGCTGCCGGCCTCGATGTTCTTGTCCACACTGGTGTCGATGCCCTTGATCCCCACCGCCGGATCGGCCGCCGTGCTCGGCAACAGCTGCATCACGCCAACGGCCCCTGCCCGGCTACGCGCGGCCTGGTTCAGCTGGGACTCTTGAAAACCCTGAGCCATCAGCATCAGGTGGTCGAAGTCGTAGGTTCCCGCATGTTTCTGGAACACCCCGACCAGCGCATTGAACTTGGCCATCTCAGCTTGGGAGGTGGCGTTGAGCACGCGCTTGCTGTTTTTGAAACGGCGCAGGGTGATGTTGCCAAATTCGCTGCCGATCTTGTGCTCTTTGACGAACGCACTCAGCACCTGCTTGAACTGTGGACTGCTCTTGCGCAGCGCCCAGCTCAGTTCGCCACCCTGATGCAGGTAAACCCCGACCTGGATCTGCATCTCGGTATACAGCGGCTGCCACAGCTGGGCAATGTGCTGGTCGGCTACGGTAATCCCGAACAACCCGGCATTGACCATTTGCAGCAGGTCCTCGGTTTCCAGGTTCTCATTGGCCGGCATGATCTTCACCGGCGCCAGACCTTGCGCCTTGAAGCGCTCGTTAAGCGTAACCAGATGCTCGAAATAGCTACTGGAGGGGCGCACATAGACCTCCTTACCGGCCAGCTCCTCAATGTGCTGGATTTTCGCGCTACCGGGCGCAGTGACTATCACTTCACGGATGTCGCGCGCGACCGGGTCGGTGAAGTCGATGGTGCGCTGGCGACCGTCGGTGATGGTCAGGCCACCCGCGGCGATGTCGCCGTCACCGGCCAGCAGCTTGGGCAGCAACTCATTGCGCGCCGTTGGCAGGAACATCACTTGCCAGCGCTGGGTCTTGTCGGCAAAGGGCTGAGTCTTGTTCAGCCAGGCCTCGAAGGCCTTGCCAAAGGCGTAGGCCACGCCCTCCTGGCGACCGCGGTCGATCAAGTAGAAGGTCTTGCTGTAGGGCACCAGGATGCGCACCATGCGCCGCTCACGCATGCCGTCGAAATCGCCGACCCAGGCCTGCGGCACGGGCAAAACCATGGCATCAACCTCAGACTCTTCCTGCGCACTCAGCTGCGCCGGCGGCAACTCGAGCTGACTGTGCTCGTTCGCCCAAACCGGAGAGCCACTGCCCAGCACCAGCACCAACCAACAACAAAAAAACCGCCCCATGCCCCACCCCCAACTCTACGAACAAGAATGGCAAGCGCGCTACTGAACCCGAAATAACGCCACTCCGACACCAGATGACAGCTGCATCTGAGCTAAAAATGATAGGCCAAAGCTTGACCACGACCCGCTCAATGTCCCGTATGACTGAGCGTGAAGCCGCGCGCTAAGCCGCGACAAGACATCCCGCCCGGCCCTCAGCAAAGTAATGCTGCGCGCATAAAAAAGGCGCGGTAATCACCGCGCCTTGAGTCTGCCCGAGTGCAAATCAGCAGGTGCACTTACCGCAGCAACCTTCTGGCTCGGCAGCCTTTTTCAGTTGGCGAGACAGCTCGTCCTTCAACGCCACACGCTCGGCCTTGAGGGTCGACAGCGCGCTGTCATCCAGCAGATCGACACCGTCTTCAACGCGGCAGATACGCTTGTCCAGCGCCTCATACTCATCGGCCAGACGGGCAAAGTGATGGTCCTGCTGGCGCAAGGTATGCAGCTGCTCACGCAGCTCCGGGAAGTCAGCGATCAGCGAATGGTGTTCTACGTGCATGGGTCAGCTCCTGTGATAACTGTCTTCAGGCTAGCCCCGCGGCACCCGCGCCCCGTTGATCCGGATCAATACCAGCGGGTTTAACCATCAACCAATCACCTGCCATCAAACACCGAATAAATCCCCCGAAGGCCCTGCCTTCAGGATGACGCCGCGGCGACCTGCGCTTTACACTGCCGCCACCCACCTACATAAGGAAGCTACCCATGAGCGTGCTCAGTGAATTCAAGGCCTTCGCGGTCAAAGGCAACGTGGTCGACATGGCTGTCGGTATCATTATTGGCGCCGCATTCGGCAAAATCGTCAGTTCTTTTGTCGGCGATGTGATCATGCCGCCAATCGGTTTGCTGATCGGCGGGGTCGACTTCACTGACCTGGCCATCACCCTCAAGGCGGCCGAAGGCACTGCTCCGGCCGTGATGCTCAGCTACGGTAAATTCATCCAGACCGTGCTGGACTTCCTGATCGTTGCCTTCGCTATTTTTATGGGCGTCAAAGCCATCAACAAGCTGAAAAGCGCAGAAGCACCACCCGCACCGGCAGCGCCAACCGCCGACCAACAACTGCTCAGCGAGATCCGCGACCTGCTCAAAGCCCAGCAAGACAAGCCGCAATAACGCCCTCAGGCGTCGCCCTTTACAGCGGGGCGGCGCCGACCTGCCGTACCCCCCTAATCGCGTCAGTGCCGACTAGCGATTTCCTGCCTAGACTGAGACTCAGACCTAACGGCTGCAGTCATAGCCCCCGTGGCAAACGCCACTAAGCATTCCCAGACCGCATGCCTTCGCCCCACTGCACGCAAGGGTTAGTGATGAGCAGCGAACATGACGACGAGCTGTTTTCTTTCAAGGATGAGGTGCTTACCGCCGAGTACTCGCATGACACGCCCACCTGGCGAGTACTGATCGTCGACGATGACAAAGACGTGCATCAGTCCACCGGCTTTGCCTTGGCCAACACCGAAGTGCTTGGCCGTCCCCTGGAGTTTTTCCACGCCTACTCGGCCGCCGATGCCATCCGTATTCTCGGCGAGCAAGCGCAGATTGCCGTCATTCTCCTCGACGTGGGGATGGAGTCTGATGATGCCGGCCTGCAGTTGGTGCGCACTATTCGTCAAGACCTCGGCAACAGCGAAGCACGCATCATTCTGCGCACCGGCCAGCCGGGCTATGCCCCGGAAATGGAAGCCATCCGCGACTACGACATCAATGACTACAAAACCAAATCCGAACTCTCGCGCAATCGCCTGTACACAGCCCTGACGGCGGCGATCCGTTCCTACGAACAGATCCATACCATCAACGCCAGTCGCCGCGGCCTGGGCATGGTGATACGCGCAAGCAGTCAGCTGCTCGCCCGCCAGGGTGTCAGCGAATTCGCCGCCGGAATCATCACCCAGATCTGCGGCCTGTTCAGCTTGCCGCCCGAAGGGGTGGTTTGCGCCTACGACCAGAAAGACTCGACCGCTCAAGCGTTGATAGTCGCCGCCGCCGGCAGTCTCACCAACTGCATCAACCAGCACCTCGACTCACTGCCTAACACCGGCATTGCTGATGCACTGAGCGACACCCTGCGTGAACGGCGAAACCACTATGGCACTCACTCGACCACGCTGTTTTTCCCCGGCCAGCACAACCACGACATGGCCGCCTACCTGCAGGCCGCACAACGCCTGCACGAGCTCGATCGGCAACTGCTCGAAGTGTTCTGCAGCAACATCATCGTCACACTCGACAACGTCCAGCTGCTGACCCAGCTTAAAGATCACGCCTATAACGACCACCTGCTGCACATCCCCAACCGGCTGGCTTTTGTCCACGCCCTCGACCGCGCCCTCAGCGGTCCGCCTCGTAACGACACGACCCTGGCGCTGATCGACATCGACGGCTTCTCCGAGCTCAATGACGCGCTCGGCCACCAGCACGGCGACAACCTGCTCAAAGCGGTGGCCTGTCGCCTGCAAGAACAACTGCCCGCGGGCTCGCTGTTAGCGCGGGTGGCGGGTGACGTGTTCGGCATCCTCGCCAACACGGCCGTGCTCACCCCCGAATTCCTCAACAACCTGCTCCGCCAACCTCTCTGCCTGGGGTCATTGCAACAAAACATCACCTCAACCATTGGCCTGATCAGCCTGGACCTGATCGAGGGCGACGGCAGCGACGCCCTCAAGGGGGCCAATATCGCCCTCAAGCATGGTAAGCAGCATCGCCGCGGCGGCATAAGCCACTTCAGCCCGGACATGGAGTTCGAAACCCGCGCCCGCGTCCACCTGCTGCAAGATCTGCGCAGCGCCTTCGAGCGCGAACGTTTGTTTGTCGTCTATCAACCACAAGTACGCTTGAGAGATCGCCAGCTGATCGGCGTTGAAGCCTTGCTGCGCTGGCGTAATGACGACGGCAGCTTTGTCGCCCCGGCCCAGTTCATCCCGCTGGCGGAGAGTTCAGGCCTGATCATCAGCCTTGGTGAATGGGTGCTGCGCAGCGCCTGCCACGATCTGCACAAAATCAACCAAATCAGTCCGCAGCCCTTACGCATGGCTGTGAATGTCTCGGTGATGCAGTTCCGCCAACCTAACTTCCTCGACGTACTCGACCGTGCCCTGAGCGAAAGCGCGGTTGACCCGCGCCTACTGGAGTTGGAAATCACCGAGTCGGTGGCCATGCTCGATGCCGGCTTCATGACGGACTTGCTAAACCAGATCAAAGCCCGCGGCATCAGCATTGCGGTGGACGACTTCGGCACTGGCTTCTCCTCGCTCAGCTACCTGGAGCAGCTCAACGTCGACCGGCTGAAAATCGATATCAGCTTCATCCGCCAGATGGAACAGAGCGCCGGCAGCCGACGGATCGTCGAAACCATTATCCAGCTCGGCCAGAGCCTGCAACTGGAGCTGATCGCAGAAGGCATTGAACTGGAAAGCCAAGCCCAGATCCTGACCGCTCTGGGCTGCCATGAAGGCCAGGGATACCTGTTCGCCAAGCCACTGACGCTGCCGGCCTTACTTGAACAAGTGACCACCCACTGATGGCGGATAGACCCATGCCCCAGCCTTGCTCAACTGTATGGCCTACGCGCCGACCATACGCCACAGGCAAATGCCTGCTACTGCTCGCCAGCCTGCTGCTCAGCGCATGTGAACCGAATCCAGAGAAGGCCATTGAGCCAATCCGCCTGGGCGTGATCGTCGACACGTCTGGCCCCACCTCCAGCCTCGGCATTGCAGGGCGCAACGGCATGCAACTGGCCGTCGAGCAGACCAACGCCGCGGGCGGCATCCACGGCCGGCCCATCGAACTGCTGCAGCGTGACGATGGGTTCAACCCGCAGCAGGCCACTCAGGCTGCCACCGAATTGATTGAGGCCAAGGTCGATGCGGTTTTCGGCCCAATGACCAGCCTGATCGCCGAGCAACTGGCACCACAGTTCACTGCTGCCGGAGTCCTACTGATGGGCGGTACGCCACTGAGCCCTTTACTGGCCGGGCGCGATGACCAGTTCTTCCGGATTCTCAGCCACACCAGCCCAGACGCCCTCGGCATTGCCCAGCACCTGCAACACCAGCTGGGCATCGGTCAGGTAACCGTGCTGATCGAAGAAAGTAACCACACCTTTACCCGCCCCTGGCTGGCCGATTTTCAACGCTATTTCTCCGCGGAGGGCGGCAGCATCGGGCAGACCATCGCGTTCACCCGTACCGCGCAAACCGACTTCGCTACCCTGGCCCAACAGGCACTGGCCAACCAACCACGCGCAGTAATCCTGATTAGCAACGCGTTGGACACCGCCATGTTGGCCACTCAGTTGCGCCAGATAAATCCACAACTGGTGCTGGCTACCCCAGCCTGGGCTGCGGCCGATGCCCTACTGGAAATGGGCGGCCGTGCCGTCGAGGGCATGATCACTGGCCAGACCTATGACCTCAGCGATAAGTCGCCCGCCTTTCTCGCCTTTAAGCAGGCTTATCAACAGCGCTTCGGCCAGTCGATCGACACCGCTGCAATC
Organism: Pseudomonas sp. PGPPP3; assembly: GCA_002256055.1. GTDB lineage: Bacteria > Pseudomonadota > Gammaproteobacteria > Pseudomonadales > Pseudomonadaceae > Aquipseudomonas. The sequence goes on from NKIE01000036.1 coordinate 6,570, forward strand.
ACCGCCTACAACGCCACCCAGGTGCTATTGAGCGCCCTGCGCGAACGCCAGCCGCAGGAGTCGCCTAAGCAGGCCCTGCTGCGTATTCGCCACTTTGCCGGTCTGCAGCAGCCGATTGATCTGGATGAGTTCGGCGATAGTTCAAGCCGCTTTTACCTGATGGTGGTCCGCCAGGGACGTTTCATTAATGCCGAATAAACCTCACGCCTCACGCCCGTTGCTACTGACCCTGGCTAGCCGCTTCATCCTGGTGGCCTTCATTCCAGCACTGATGATCGCCCTGCTGTTTCGCTTTTATTACGAACCTTTGATGCGCGCCGACATTGAGACTCGGCAACTGCGCGCGGCCGAAGCCACCGCGCAACAGATCACCCATCACTTCAGCATCGCCGAGCACGAACTGGCCGCTCTCGGTCAGTTGTTTGCCAGCGTGCCGAACCTCGGCCAGGCGCAGACCGAGGTGCTGCTGGATGCCTACGCCGATAACTCGAACTTCTACGAGGCCCTGTACCTGACCGATGACTTGGGACAAATTCGCGCCATCGGTCTGGCCAGCAATCGCCGCTTGCTGCGCCAGAACCTGCAAGGCCTGGATATGTCGGCCCGCGATTTCGTCCGCAACGCCCACCGGCTCAGGCAAGGATTCTGGTCCAACAGTTTCCTCTCCACCGTCAGCTCACGGCTGACCGTGGCACTGGCGCAACCCGTGGGGCTGCGCACTCTGATTGGCGAAGTAGCCATCGATCCGCTGCCGACCCTGGTGCGCCAACTGAGCCAAAACACTCAGCTGCAAATCCGCCTGCTCGACCGGCAAAGCCAGTTGGTCGCCAGTTCCGAACCCGTGCAGGCGGGGCAACAGGTCAACCTCGGCAATTTGCCGGTGCTGCAACGCAGCAATGGCCAATCCAGTCATTTCGAGCTCGATGGCCAAGCCCTGATTGGCGTCGCCCACAAGGTTGAGGGGCCCGACTGGCAAGTGCTGGTGGCACAACCCAAGGACAACGCCTACGGGCAAATCAACACGGCCTGGCAACGCATTATGCTGTCCCTAGGCCTGGCGCTACTGGTAGCCCTGCTGATTGCCGGTGCCACCAGTTGGACCTTGGCGCAGAAAATCTCGCAGTTCAGTGAGCATGTCAGTGCCATCGCCCAGGGCAGCTATGACCTGAAGCTGGATGACAGCGACATCCGCGAGCTGAATACCCTGCGCCACAGTTTGGAGCAGATGGTCGGAGCCATTGTCGAACGCGAACACAGCATGGCCCGCACGGCCCTGAGCCTGCGCGAAAGCGAGGACCGTCTGCTGGCCACCCTGGAAAACACACCTAACGTTGCCGTGCAGTGGTTTGACTCCGAGGGCCGGGTGTTGCTGTGGAACCACGCCAGCGAAACCCTCTACGGTATTGCCCGTCAGGACGCCCTGGGCAAGACCCTCGACCAACTGTTCCTCAACCCACAGCAAGCCCGCCTGTTTCTCGCCACACTGCGCGAGGCCGCCAAGGGCGTGGCCCTAGGCCCTTACCTGTCGGATGTGCACAATGCCGCCGGCCAGCAGCTGTATGTGCAGGGCACCACATTCAGTATTCCCGCCCCAGGCGGTGGCAAACACTTTGTCTGCATGAACGTGGACATTACCGACCAGAAGAAAGCCGAGCTGGCTTACCGCGACCTCAATGAAACCCTCGAACAACGGGTCGTACTGCGCACCGACGCCCTGACCCAGAGCAACCTGGAGCTCAACCAGACCCTGGCCACCCTGCAGCAGGCACAGAACGAACTGGTGCGCAGCGAAAAACTGGCAGCCCTTGGCTCCCTGGTAGCTGGCATTGCCCACGAACTGAATACCCCAATTGGCAATAGTGTGATGGCCGCCAGCACCCTGGAAGACCCCAGCAAAGCCATGTCCCAAGCAGTCACTACGGGCAATCTGCGTCGTTCCATGCTGGAGCAGTTTATTGCCGACACGCAAACCGCCACCGACATTCTGATGCGCAACCTGCGCCGCGCCAGCGAACTGATTTCCAGCTTCAAGCAGGTGGCTGCCGACCAGGCCAGTGCCCAGCGCCGCGAGTTCAATCTGGCTGAGGCGGTCAACGAGATCCTCATCACCCTCGGGCCAACCCTGAAGAAAACCCCATACCAGATCGACAGTGAGATCGACGCCAGCATCGTCCTCGACAGTTATCCCGGCGCCCTCGGGCAGATTCTCGTCAATCTGATCAACAACGCCCTGCTACACGCCTTCGATGGCACCAACCAAGGCCTGATCAGCGTAAAAGCGTTTACCACCGAGCCCGGCTGGATCGACCTGACCATCACCGACAATGGCCACGGCATCAGTGAGGAAAACCTGCCGCGAATCTTCGACCCCTTCTTCACCACCAAGCTCGGCCAGGGCGGCAGTGGTCTGGGCTTGAACATCGTCCACAACCTGGCCAGTGGTGTGCTCGGCGGCAGCATTGCGGTGGCCAGTCAGCTTGACTGGGGCACGCGTTTTAGCTTGTCGCTACCGTTGGTGGCGCCCAAAGTCGCAGCGTCAGCCGAACAGTCGCCAGCACCGGCCCTCACCAGTAATTTTCTACAGCCACCTGACCCGGACGGCGCGTCAGGCTGAGCTGCATGTCACGGCTTTTCAACAATGCGCGGCAGTCGTCGATCATCTGCGGGTTACCGCACAGCATCACCCGCCCCTGTTCGGGCTCCAGGGCAAAGCCGGCAGCACGCTCCAGTTCACCATTAGCCAGCAGCGTGGTGACGCGCCCATGCAGGGTTCCGGGCACCTGCTCACGGGTGACCAGCGGCAGGTAGACCAACTGGCCAGCGTAGTCCTGCAGGTAGTCACGCTGCTGCAAACCCTGGATCAGCGCCTGATAGGCCAGCTCCTGGCGGCTACGAGCGCTGTACACCAACACGATGCGGGCAAAGCGCTGCCACACCTCGGGGTCCTGCAAAATCGACAGAAAGGGCGCCAGTCCAGTGCCACTGGCCAGCAGCCAGAGGTCACGGCCGTCGACAAAGCGATCGAGGGTCAAAAAGCCGAAGGGCTGGCGCTCCACCAGCAGCTCGTCGCCCACCTGCAGACGGCTCAGTTCACTGGTGAACTCGCCACCCGGCACCACGATGGAGAAGAACTCGAGAAACTCGTCATGGGGCGCCGACACCAGCGAATAGGCCCGCCAGATGATCGAGCCGCTGGCCTTGCGCACGCCCAGGCGGGCGAACTGGCCGGGGCGAAAACGAAATCCAGGATCGCGCGTGCAGCGCAGACTGAACAGTGTCGACGACCAGGGTTGCACGCTCAGCAGTTGCTGGCGGGTGAACTTCTCGGCGGTGCCAGTCATACTGCGCCCCTCTCATTCGTCACTGCAGTGTCGCGCAAAGCGGCGAGCAGAAACACCGCCGGTTCATATGCCTATATTCACTACGCCTTTCGCCCAGCTCGACCTGCTCCGCCAACCGGAACAACAGGACGAACCGCTGCAGGCCTTCGATGCCGCCGACGAATACCTGCTCAATCACCTGCACGAGCTGGGCCTGCACGCCGACAGCCGCGTGCTGCTGCTAAATGACAGCTTCGGTGCCCTGGCCGCCAGCCTGGCACCGCACTGCACGGTGACCAGCGGCGGCGACTCGCACCTGGGCTTTCTCGCACTGCAGAAGAACTTGGCGCGCAATCAGCTGCCAGACGCCGCCGTGACGTTCGTGCCCGCCAGCCAAGTGCCCCAAGGGCCGTTCGACTGGGTACTGATCCGCGTGCCCAAGACCCTGGCCCTGCTAGAAGAACAGCTGATTCGCCTGCACGGCCAACTGGCACCGGGCGCGCGGGTGATTGCGGCGGCCATGCTCAAGCATTTGCCCCGCGCCGCTGGCGACCTGCTGGAGCGTTACATCGGCCCAGTGCAGGCCTCCCTAGCCGTTAAAAAGGCTCGCCTGCTGAGCGCCACACCCACTGATAAGCCCGCGATTGTCTCGCCCTACCCGAGTCGCTACACCCTGGAACAGCCGCCCTTGCAGCTGCTCAACCACGCCAACCTGTTCTGCCGCGAAGGACTGGACATCGGCACTCGCGCTTTTCTCCCGCACCTGCCGAAAAGCCTCGCCGCTCGACGCGTGGCGGATCTCGGCTGTGGCAACGGGGTACTGGGCATCGCCCACGCTTTGGCCAACCCGCAGGACGAGCTGACCCTGGTGGATGAGTCCTATATGGCCGTGCAATCGGCCGCAGAAAACTGGCGCGCCGCACTGGGCGAGCGTCCGGTCACGGTTCGTGCAGGCGACGGTCTGGCCGAACAGGCCGCGGAGTCGCTGGACTTGGTGCTGTGTAATCCGCCATTCCACCAGCAGCAGGTGGTCGGCGACTTTCTCGCCTGGCGCATGTTCACTCAGGCCCGTGCGGCGCTGGTGACCGGTGGCGAGCTATGGATCGTCGGAAACCGCCACCTGGGCTACCACGGCAAGCTCAAACGCCTGTTCCGTGGCGTCGAGCAGGTGGCAGCCACGCCTAAGTTCGTGGTGCTGCGCGCGATTCGTTAAAGCATCGGGGTCAGAACTTGAACTGACCGACGATACCTTCCAGGCGATGGGCATCCTCACCCGTGGCGCGACCGCGGCCAAGGGTGCTTTCAGCCAGCTCTACGGTGCGTGCGGCGACGTCCGCCACACTGATGATGCGCTGGTTGATTTCATCGCTGACCGAGGACTGCTCGCGCGCCGCTTCGGCGATATGCAGGCTCATATCGGAAATCGACGCCACCAGGGCGCAGATACTCACCAGCGCCTGACCGGCACTTTCTGCTTGCGCTACGCCATTTTCGGCGTAGCCGCGGCTGTCCTGCATGACCTTCACCGCCTGCTGCGAAGCACCTTGCAGGCCTTCGATCATGCTGTGAATTTCCTGGGTTGAGGCTTGGGTGCGACTGGCCAGGGTGCGCACCTCATCAGCCACCACGGCAAACCCGCGACCCTGTTCACCGGCACGCGCGGCCTCAATGGCGGCATTCAGTGCCAGCAAATTGGTCTGGTCGGCGACGCTCTTGATTACACTCAACACCGTGCCGATTTCCCGTGAATGGGTTTCGAGTGTCTGGATCACTTCCGCCGCTTTGCCCACCTCATCAGCCAACCGGCGAATGTCGGCGATCGTTTGGTTGACCACGTGAATGGCCGCCTGCGCCTCACGATCGGCATTGCCCGTCTGGGTCGAGCTGGCCTGGGCGTTGGCGGCCACACCTTGTACCGTGGCGGCCATCTGATTCACCGCCGTGGCCACTTGCTCCACCTCCACACGCAACACTTCGGCACTGTTTTCAGCGGCCTGGGCATCATTCACCAGCTGAGCAGAAGAGTGATCAAGCGTGTGGGCCACTTCAGCCACCGTACTGATCTGCTGACGCAGGCCGGCCACAAAGCGGTTGAACCCCTCCACCACCTGACCGATTTCATCATCATGGTCCTGACGTAACGTGCGGCTCAGGTCGCCACTGCCGGTGTTGAGGTCCTTCAACGAACGGGTCAAGCGGTAAATCGGCGGCAACACCCGCCGACTGATAACCCACAAGGTCGCCATCATCACCGCCAGCACAAATCCCCAGGCCAGCATGGTGTTGCGCTTAAGCGCCTCGCGCACGACTTCGGTCTCGGCGTCGGCGCGCTGGTAGCGCTGACCTAAGGGCTCGCTCAATGCGGCGAAGTTTTGAATCACCTCGGCCGAACTCTGATCAAAAGCAGCCATCACCTGATCACCCGCCGCTTTACCTGCAGTGCTATAGGCCTGAAACATGCGCAAACCCTGGGCATCTAGCTGATCAATCGGCCCACGCAAAGCCCGCAACTCGCTGGCAAAGGCAGGAATGCGCTGTTCAAGCGCCGTCAGTTTCTCCAGCGCTTGACGGTGATGCTGCTGCCCCTCATCCGCCGCTTCGCGCTCGCCAGTCAGGCTGGCATCGGTATAGAACTGCTGGATTTGTGCAGTGTGATAACGCAACTCCTGTGCGTTTTCCTGAGCCTCGCCCAGGGTCGACAACTCGTGGCCCAGTTCATCCAAACGATTGACCTGGCTCGACATCCACCAGGACAAACCCACCGCGGAGACCAACAACACCGCGGCACAACTGGACATCAAGCGAGCAATACTGAATTTCACAAAAACCCCTCAAGCCCGGCCCCATAGCCAAGCGCATTTCCGATCTATCGGCGCAAAATACAGACTACTTTACGGCCAGCAAGGCC
>NKIE01000822.1 GCA_002256055.1 Pseudomonas sp. PGPPP3
GATATCACGTAACAACAGGCCGAGGATTAAGGTTGCCAGCGGCAGCACCAGCAAAATCGGCAACGCCACCTTATCCAAGCTCAGAGACGCCTGAGCTGCCGGCAGCAGTGCCAACAGCAGCACCATCAGCACATGCACCAGCAGACCAAACGCAAGTAATTGCCAAGGGCCAATCTGCAGCTTGCCGCGCTGATAGCAATAACGGTAAGCCAAGCCCAGCAACACCGGCATCAGGACATTGGCCAACCCAATCCAGACTCCGCTACCGCCCAGCCAGAGGCGATAACTACCGGCCATAAGGCCCGCCACGGCTGCCGCCAAGGGCCCGCCAAATAGCCCGGCCATGCTCAGCACCACAGTGCGCGCATCAAAAATAAGACCTTGTTGCAAGACGATTGGCGTGAGCATGCCAACAATGCAGGTACTGCCGAACAGCAGCCCCGATAGCAGTGGAGCCACCACACTATGATCAGTCCATAGGCGCCTATTGATGGTCTGCAGCCAGCACAACGCCAGCAGCAGAGCAGCGCCCTGAATGAAGTCGAGAATCATAGTGGTGGGTTCCTAATGCCTGATGCAGCCATACAGCACTGGGGTCAGCGCATCACACAGCTTAATGATAGTAGTTTACATCAGCAGTAACCCTACAGCCAGAAAGGCCTAATCCACCGCTGGCTCGCAGTTGCCGATCTGCCTGCAGCCAATGCTGCCAGGGTCATAGCCAGCATCGGGCGCAATGCTCTAGATTCGCCACTGGCGTATTTAAGTCCCGCATA
>NKIE01000823.1 GCA_002256055.1 Pseudomonas sp. PGPPP3
TATCTTCGTCACCCATGATCAGGAAGAAGCCCTGACCATGTCCGCCCGCATCGCCGTGCTGAGCAAAGGCCAGGTGTTGCAGGTCGGCACACCGAGCGAAATCTACGAGACACCGATCAACCGCACCGTGGCCGACTTTATTGGCGAAACCAATTTCCTCGACGGCGACACCTACAGCGGCGGCGTGCGCCGGAGCGACGGTCAATTGCTGGCGACCGCCACCACCCGCAACGGCAGCGTAACCCTGGCGATTCGCCCGGAGCGCGTCAGCCTGGCCGCCGACGGCGAACTGGCCGGCACGGTGGAGAACATCGTCTACATCGGCACCGACACCCTGTACCTGCTCAAGGTCGCCGGCCAGTCGGGCTTTCGCGTGCGCCAGCAGAACCACGACGGCGCCCTGCAGCGCTGTGCGGTGGGCGACGCGGTACGGATCAAGGTGCCGGCCAGCGCCATTCGGGTACTGCCGCAATGAGCACGCCACAGCTGCTGGCCGCACGCCGCCAACTGAAGGCCCGCCTGCTGCTCACCGCGCCAGCCATGCTGGTGCTACTGGTGTTTCTGCTGGCGCCGCTGGCCATCATGTTTCTGGTCTCGATCCTGCAATCGGGCGACTACGGCGGCGTGGTCTGGGGTCAGTACTCGCTGGATGCCTACATCAACTTTCTTTACGAGCGCGACCTGGACGACAGCTGGGTGTTCAACACCGACTACCTGCAGATCTTCCAGCGCTCCCTGTTGCTGTCGCTGCTAACCACCGCCGGCTGCCTGC
>NKIE01000824.1 GCA_002256055.1 Pseudomonas sp. PGPPP3
TGACCATGAGTGCCGCACAGGCGGCACCGAGAAGAAAGCACAGCAAGCCACCCGCGCCCCCCAGAACCAGGTCATAAGCGCCCAAGGCGATATTGTCGGCCATGGCTGAGACGATTCCGGTCATGTGCGAGGTGTATTGCTGCACCGCCAGGAATCCACCAGCATTGATGGCCCCGGCTACGAAGGCCAAGGCAAAGCCGAGATGCCGGTTCGCCGCCGTCGTGCGCCGACGGCCAGCCAAACTCCTGGCGTAGTGGATTGGCATAAATGTCCCGTCGACCAGCCCTGACGGCAAACGCCAGCAGCTATATCTGGGTTAGAAGTGGATTTCTGCGCCCTTGATGCCCAGGGCTTTCAGCTCGTCGATCAAATCATCCAGATGCGCGAAAGATTCGACCTCTTCGCTGTCGCCTACCAGAAAGAAGCTCCTTCCAGCCCCCTTCTTGAAGAAGACGATCCACTCCCGCGTATTGGCCGGGTTAGCGATCACGTGCGTATCAAATACCACGCCCTCAGCATGCCGTGCCTTTACATCTTCGCGCTGCATTTGGCCTCCGCGCCACAACTCTCTTGCAGCCGCCGCGTGTCGGCATCACACCCGAACGCACGGCAGCTCGCCTGAGAACACTCAAATCAGCACACACATTATCACCACATGATAATGCAGCGCACATAAAGCGCATCACTAGCGACGCCAGAGGCGCGGCTACTTCCACCTAGGGCCGGGATGCTGCGGCCAGTTTCCTTATGCTCAGCTCGGCAGCGCCGAGG
>NKIE01000825.1 GCA_002256055.1 Pseudomonas sp. PGPPP3
TTGTTCCTGCTGCTGATCAGCCTGGCCATCCCGCCGATCCTCTGGGCAGGCCTCAAACTCGGCACACCAACCAACCCCGAGTACTTCACCCTCGGTATCGGCATCGCCACCGACAATCGCCTGCTGGCCATGATTGCCTACATCGGCGGCCTGTCGGCGGCCAGCGGCTTGATCATCGTAATGACCCTGGCACTCTCCGGCATGGTCCTCAACCATCTGGTGCTACCGCTGTATCAGCCGCCAGCCGAGGGCAACATTTATCGCTGGCTGAAATGGACCCGGCGCCTGCTGATCGCCACCATCATCATGGCCGGCTACGGCTTCTATATGCTCCTGGGTGCCGAGCAAGACCTGTCCAACCTGGGTATTGCCTCGTTCGTCGCCACCCTGCAGTTTCTTCCAGGCGTGCTCTCGGTGTTGTACTGGCCGACGGCCAATCGCCGCGGCTTTATCGCCGGCCTGCTGGTGGGCATCGCCATCTGGCTGGCCACCACCTTGCTGCCGTTGCTGTTCAATCTGCAGGGCATCTACCTGCCAGTTCTGGATATCGTCTACGTCCTCGACGACAGCAGCTGGCACCTGGCCGCGATCGCCTCGCTGGCTGCCAACATTCTGGTGTTTACCCTGGTGTCGCTGTTTACCGAGGCCAGCAGCGAAGAAGTTAGCGCCGCCGAGGCCTGCGCCGTCGACAATGTCTCGCGCCCGCAGCGTCGCGAACTGCTGGCCCACTCGCCGCAGGACTTCGCCACCCAGCTGTCTAAACCCCTGG
>NKIE01000826.1 GCA_002256055.1 Pseudomonas sp. PGPPP3
GTACCTTTTGACGGCGATGCCGTTCACTTCGTTGATGAAGACGCGTGGGCGAACCTGGAACTTGGCCAGAATCTCGTTCAGCCGATCCGGGTCCAACATGTAGTTCTGGAAGGACCGCCAGGCGGAGCAGTACGAGGCAACGGTAGCTGGCGCTAAGAACGTCTGAGTGCGCGGGTCCTGCCGCGATGCCAGGTAAGCGGTGACGTTGTCCTTCTTCAGCTCCCACGGCGGCACTCGCGCATGATTGAGGAGCCGGAAGACGTCGTCCTGATGGCCTTTGCAGCTCGACTGCTGCAGGCCGTCCAGGTGGAGCATCTGGGCGTACCAGTCGCGGATCAGGTTGGTGGCGTAGACCTTCTGGTCGCCACCCAAGAATGCCAGGCTGGAATCATTTCCGGGTGCGGGGCGTTCTGCACCGATCGGTGCACTATTCGCCGCTCCAGAAATCGCCACAACGTTCATGATGTGCACGACAGTAGCACATCAATGCAAAACGTGCAAGATTTGCACGTTGTGCACAGTGAATGACCGAAGGCCTTGTCAAGAAACCTGTGGGTCAGTCCCAAACGTGCAAATCCTGCACGGCAATAGGAGGCATAGAGGGCATAAAAGAAAAAGCCCCAGGACCTTGAACAAGGCCAGGGGCTGATGCGGGCGCCCAGCGGCGCCGGGCAAATGGTTCACATCTGGTCGATCATCACCTGGCCGAAGCCCGAGCACGACACCTGGGTGGCGCCTTCCATCAGGCGGGCGAAGTCGTAG
>NKIE01000037.1 GCA_002256055.1 Pseudomonas sp. PGPPP3
CTTCCTGCACGTCGATGGCCAGGTTGACGCTGGCCAGCTCGGCCAGCGGCGTCTGGCTCGGGCACAGAGTGATCAGGGTGGCGCCGCTTTCACGCACCAGGTTGGCGGTGATCAGCAGGTCCTTGGAGCGCCCGGACTGGGAGATGCAAATCGCCACGTCGGTGGGCTTGAGGGTCACCGCCGACATCGCCTGCATGTGCGGGTCGGAGTACGCCGCCGCCGTCAGCAGCAGGCGGAAGAACTTGTGCTGGGCATCCGCCGCCACCGCCCCGGAGGCGCCAAAACCGTAGAACTCCACGCGCTGGGCGTGGGCCATGGCATTGATGGCGGCCTGCAGGGCGACGGGATCGAGGCGCTCGCGCACCTCCATCAGGGTGTGCAGGGTGGTGTCGAAAATCTTCAGGCTGAAGTCAGCCACCGAATCGGTCTCGGTGATCGAGAACTGGCCAAAGCTGGCACCAGCGGCCAGGCTCTGGGCCAGGCGCAATTTCAGGTCCTGAAAGCCGGTGCAGCCGATGGCGCGACAGAAGCGCACGATGGTCGGCTCGCTGATGCCGACGTCATGGGCGAGGTCAGCCATAGAGCTGTGCATCACCGCGGCCGGGTCGAGCAGCACGTGATCGGCCACCTTGAGTTCCGACTTACGCAACAGGTGACGGGATTGGGCGATGTGCTGCAAAAGGTTCACAGGGCTGGACTCGGTTATGATCGGCAAATACTGGGCTGTAGTGTTCTTGTAGTTATACTACATGCCCCTGTTTTCCGCACAGGCAAAGCACGCCGGAGTATCCCGTGAACATACCCTGCGACATGCTGGTTTTTGGTGGCACTGGCGATCTGGCCCTGCACAAGCTGCTGCCTGCGCTCTACCACCTGCACCGCGACGGTCGCCTGCCGGCCGACATGCGCATCCTCGCGCTGGCGCGCAACAACCTCAATCGCAGCAGTTACTGCGCCATGGCGGAAAAACACTGTCGTGTGCAAGTCGCCCGCGCTGACTTCGACCTGACGACCTGGCAGAGCTTTGCCGAACGCCTCGACTACTTCGCCATGGACCTGTCGCAGAGCGCCGAATTCGGCCGCCTGAGCAAAAACCTCGGCGACGCCTGCCAGCGCGGACGCATCTACTACATGGCCACCGCCCCGGATTTGTTTGCCGGGATCAGTGCCAACCTGGCAATTGCCGGGCTGACCGACAGCAACACGCGGATCGTAGTGGAGAAACCCATCGGCCACTCGCTGGAGTCGGCCAAAGAGATCAACGCCGCAATCGGCAGCGTGTTCAGCGAACCGCAGGTGTTTCGCATCGATCACTACCTGGGCAAAGAGACAGTGCAGAACCTCATGGCCCTGCGCTTTGCCAACGCCCTGTTCGAGCCAGTGTGGCGCGCCGGACACATCGACCACGTGCAGATCACCGTGAGCGAAACCCTCGGCGTGGAAAACCGCGGCGCCTACTACGACCACTCCGGCGCCATGCGCGACATGCTGCAAAATCACTTGCTGCAGCTGCTCTGCCTGGTGGCGATGGAAGCGCCGGTGCGCTTCGACGCCGAAGCGGTGCGAAACGAAAAGGTGAAGATTCTTGAGGCGCTGAAACCGATCAGCGGCCTCGATGTGCAGGACAAGACCGTGCGCGGCCAATACGCCGCCGGCAAAATCGGCGGTCAGGAAGTGCCAGCCTATTACTTCGAAAAGAATGTGGATAACGACAGCGACACCGAAACCTTCGTCGCCGTGCAGGCCGAGATCGACAACTGGCGCTGGGCCGGCGTGCCCTTCTACCTGCGCACCGGCAAACGCATGGCGAAGAGGTGCTCGGAGATCGTCATTCAGTTCAAGCCGGTACCGCACCGCCTGTTCGAAGGCAGCCAGGCCAACCGCCTGCTGATCCGCCTGCAACCGGAAGAACGCATCAGCCTGCAACTGATGGGCAAGAGCCCAGGTAAGGGCATGCGCCTGACGCCGATCGAGCTGGACCTCAACCTAGCCCAGGTGTTCCCGCAGAACCGCCGCTGGGATGCCTACGAGCGCCTGCTGCTGGACGTCATCGAAGGCGACTCGACGCTGTTTATGCGCCGCGACGAAGTGGAAGCCGCCTGGAGCTGGATCGACCCAATCATCAAGGGCTGGCACGAGTCCTACCAGACCCCGCGCCCCTACCCGGCCGGCAGCAACGGCCCGGAACAGGCGCAAAGCCTGCTGGAGCTGGCCGGACGCGAATGGCATGACTGATCGCCGCACGCGAGTGCGCCAATGAGCCCTGGCCTGCCGCTCAGGCACCTGCTGCTGGCCCTGGCCGTAGTGGCCGTGTGGGGCACCAACTTTGTGGTAATCAAACTGGCCCTCGGCCACTTGCCGCCGCTGCTGTTCGCCGCCTTACGCTTCACCCTGGCCGCCCTGCCGGCGGTGTTCCTGTTGCCACGCCCGGCAGTGGGCTGGGGCAATCTGGCGGCCTACGGGCTGCTGATCGGCGTTGGTCAGTTCGGCGTGATGTTTGTCTCCATGAACGGCCATATCTCACCCGGCCTGGCCTCGCTGGTGGTGCAGTTGCAGGTGTTCTTCACCATCGGCCTGGCCATGTATTTTTCTGGCGAGCGCCTGCAACGCACCCAGTGGCTGGCCCTGCTGCTGGCCAGCGGCGGTATTGCCATCATCGTTCTGCACACCGATGGCACCACCACCCTGCTGGGCCTGGCCCTGATGCTGCTAGCCGCGCTGAGCTGGGCCGGCGGCAATCTGGTGGCGCGCCAGGCCGGACGGGTCAATATGGTCGCCTACGTGGTCTGGTCCAGCCTGTTCGCTGCACCGCCACTGTTTGCACTGTCACTGTTGACGGAGGGTTGGCCGGCAATCCGCAGCGGTCTGTTGATGGCCGATACCTATACCTGGCTGGCGGTGGTCTGGCAGGCGGTGGGCAACTCGCTGTTCGGCTATGCGGCCTGGGCCTGGCTGCTCGCCCGTCACCCGGCGGCCACCGTCACGCCCATGGCCCTGCTGGTGCCACTGTTTGGCATGGGTGGCGCTGCGCTGTGGCTGAACGAAGGCCTGCCGGCCTGGAAACTCAGTGCCGCCGCCCTGGTAATCAGCGGCCTGGCCCTGAACCTGCTGTGGCCGCAACTGCGCAATCGCTTTCGCTCCCACTCGTAGACTGGATTGAGCGCAGCAATCCCCATCCCTGACCATCACGCCCATTTCCCTGACGGATCACGCCACCGCGCGGCAAATCACGCCGGCAACGTGCAATTAAGCATCCGCCACTTTGTTCCGATAACGGTGAAGGGCTAACAACTTCATTACTGATAGTGGGAAGGGTACGAAATGGAAATTTCTACGCGCTTGATTCAGGCATTTCAGCAGACGAGTACTTTTTTAGCGCGCGAAGATAACAGCACTGAAGGCACGACAAACGCGCAGGTGTCGCAAGAAGAGCAGACCGATAGCGAGGCTGACAGTGTCAGTATTTCAGCAAGCGCTTTGGCCAAACAGAATGCCGAGGTTAACGCCTCAAGCGAAAAAAGCAGCAGTACGGATGTCATCGAAAAGCTGAAAGAGATGATTGAAGAAATCCAAAAGCAGTTGGCGGCCCTAGAAGGGAATGACAGCCCACAGGCTGAAGAAGAGCGCAAAGCCCTTTTGCAGCAGCTTGTTTCGCTCAACGGCGCCCTGCTGAATGCCATTACTGCGAAGGATAAAGCCGAGCGCATGATCGCGAACCAGGGTTAACGCTAAGCACAGCGTCCTCTTCAAGCGCTCGAAGCCCTGTCGTTGCGCGGCCACAGGTGCGGCCGCCCAAGATCACACGACTTACTTCAAGGTAGCCAGGAAGCTGATCAGGTAATCCTGCTCAGCCGGGTCGGTGATGCTCACGTGACGCATGCGCGTACCCGGCACCAGGCCTTCGTTGTTGCTGATCCACTTGCGCAGATTGTCTGCCGTCCAGGTCAGGCCAGACGCTTCCATCGCCTTGGAATAGGCAAAGCGCGGCACCGAACCGGCTGGCCGGCCCATCACCCCGATCAGGCTCGGACCGAAGGCGTTTTTGCTGGAGTCCAGCGAATGGCACGCCGTGCAGTGGTGCAGGAACAGCTGACGCCCGGCCGCCTCCTGCATGCCCTGGTCCTGGGCGTAAACCAACGGGGCGGCAAGCAAGGCAACAGACAGTGTTAAGGATGCGGACAGGAGCTTTTTCATCGAGTTATTCCCTCACTAGATCTCGGCAATAACATTGTATTTTGTAAGCGTTTTGCCCCGCCCTTGTACAAAAGCCGCGATTGCATGGCACCAAAGTACTTTTTATGGCGCGTTAACCGTTAACTGCTGCAAAGGCGTTCGCGGCAGAGGTGAGCGCCGGCTTCTGCTGTCAAAAACTTCGCGGCCAAGGCCGCTCCCACAAAGCCCACAAACGCCTCGATCCCCGGTCCCGTCAGAAGGCCGAGTGGAGGTGCTGTGTAGAGGGGTGTTTGGCAGGGATGCCAAACGAGGAACGATGGGCCAGGGATGGCCCACCGTGACGACCCTCGGAACAGCGCCGTAGCGAGGGGAGTTTCGCACAGCGAAACCCGGATGCCGGGTGCGCTTTCTCTTTGGTTACTTTCTCTTTCGCGCAAGCAAAGAGAAAGTAACTCGCCGTAAAGGCGAAACCAGTAGGAGCCTAGTGCGCATCACTTAACGATATACGCCGTCACCTACTGAGCGACTACGCCTTGAGCGCCAGCGCCACTTCATCGGCCCAGGCCAGCCAGGCCTGCTCGCCGAGGATGCCACGGCGCAGGGTCAGGTACGGCAGGCGCCAGCCCTGGCGCTGCGGCGCAGGCAGGGCCAGGTAATCACGCTCGATGGCCAGCAGGCTGTCGAGGGTCTGCCGGTGCACAGCCACATGGCGGCTCATCTCGGCACGCAGGTTGTCTTCGCTGGTCAGCGTGCCGCCGAATAGCTTCACCAGCAGCGCATCGTTGATCTTGTTCGGTTGCACCGGCTCGCTCAGCCAGCGCAGCAGCTCGCTGTGACCGGCAGGCGTGAGGCGATAGACCTTCTTGTCTGGCCGGCTCTCCTGGGTCTCTTCAGCAAACGCCAGCCAACCCGCCTCGCTGAGTTTTTTCAGCTCCTGATAGACCTGCTGGTGCTTGGCATTCCAGAAATAGCCGAGCCCGGCCTTGAAGCGCTTGACCAGGTCATAGCCGCTGCCCGGCTCGGTTTCCAAGAGGATAAGAATGGCGTGCTTAAGGGACATAGCGGGCAATTCGGCATAAGGCGGTAAGTGCCCGGCAGTATACGGACTATGCAAGGAGTTGCATAAAGGCAAATCTTCGCTCTAGTATGCAAAACATTGCATAACAACAATAACCGGAGATCCTCGATGAAACGCACCGGCACCCGCTTCCGCCCCCGCCTGGCCCAAGACCATTACGCCGCCATCGTCATCGGCTCCGGCATCGGTGGCCTGACCACCGCCGCGCTGTTGGCCAAACTGGGTAAACGCGTGTGCGTGCTGGAGCAGCACTACACCGCGGGCGGCTACACCCACAGCTACGAGCGCGAGGGGTACGAGTGGGATGTGGGCGTGCACTACATCGGCGAGGTGCACAAACCCTGGTCGATGATCCGCCGGGTGTTCGATGTGATCAGCGACGGCAACCTCGACTGGGCGCCGATGGATGCTCATTACGACCGCATCATCCTCGGCGACAAAACCTACGATTACGTCGCCGGCCGCGAAGAGTTCAAGACCGAGATCAAGCGCCACTTCCCTGCGGAGGCGGCGGCCATCGACCGTTATGTCGACTTGCTCAGCGAGGTCAGCGCCAAGGTCCCACGCTTCTTCGCCGGCCAGGCGCTGCCGCGCAGTTTGGGCGTGCTCTACAGCAAACTGCGTCGTTATTGGCTGCCGGACTACTTCTTCAAGCCGACCCTGGAAGTGCTCGAAGGCCTGACCCAAAATCGCGAGCTGATCGGCCTGCTCACCGCCCAATGGGGCGATTACGGCCTGCCACCGGCGCAAGCGGCTTTCGTCATGCACGCCATGGTTGCCAAGCACTACATCACCGGCGGCACCTACCCGGTGGGCGGTGCAATACGTATCGCTGAGACCATCATCCCGGTGATCGAAGCGGCCGGCGGCCAGGTGTTTACCTATGCCGGAGTGGACAAAATCATCGTCGAGAACGGCCGTGCTGTCGGCGTGCGCCTGCAGAAAGACGGCGTCGAGCTACGGGCGCCACAGATCGTCAGCTGCGCCGGATTGATCCCCACTTACACCCGCTTGATCCCGACCGACGTGGCGGCCCAGCACAACCTGCTGGCCCCCCTGCAACAGGTCGAACCCTCCGCCGCGACCCTGTGCCTGTATGCCGGTTTCAAGGGCAGCGCCGCCGAGCTGGGCCTGCCGAAGACCAACTACTGGGTCTACCCGAGCTTTGATCACGACGCCAATATCAGCGCCTTCAAGAACAGCGCCGATGCACCGATGCCACTGATCTACATGTCCTTCCCATCGGCCAAGGACCCGTCCTGGGATGCCCGCTACCCCAACAAGGCCACGGTGGAAATCGTCGCCGCCACCCTGCCCGCACGCTTCGCCCAGTGGCAAGGCAGCACCTGGGGTAAACGCGGCGCCGACTACGAAGCGCTGAAGGCGGAACTGACCGAGCACCTGCTGGAAACCCTCTACCAGCACCAGCCGCAACTGCGCGGCCAACTGGACTTCTGCGAGCTGGCCACGCCGCTGTCGACCGAATGGTTCCAGTGGAACGTGCAGGGCGAAATCTACGGTATCGATCACACGGTCAAGCGCTTCGACCAGCACTGGATTCACAGCCAGACGCCGATCAAGGGCCTCTACCTGACCGGCGCCGACACCGTCACTGCCGGGGTCGGCGGCGCACTGATGGCCGGCGTGCTGACCGCCAGCCGGATGCTTGGCTGGCGTGGTTATCGGGTTGGGCAGCTATTGAAACGCTGGCAACGGACCACACCGACTAACACCGAAGCCGAGGTGTCCGCGGGCTAACACCAACCAGGAATAGCAGCACTGGAGCTGAGCAAAAAACAACCAACTCGCTACAGCCCTTAGCCGCCGCTGCCTGGCGGCAGGGCCACACAGCTTATCCACAGGGGACTGCACAGCTGCTGTGTTTAACTTTTTCGCTAACTGATTGAAACTGAATGAAATTTGATCGGAAGGCGGAAAGGCCCAGCCATCAAGGCTCACAGCAGAACACCGACAGGTTATCCACAGCTCTATCCCACCGAACCGGGGATAAGCGCCGAGTTTATACACAGACCAGGATGGCTTAACCGTGCAGGACTATTGAGCGGCGGCATCCTGCTCAGGTGCCCGTTGCCGGGCGAAGTAATAGCCGACCACGGCCAGCGCCAGCAGGCCCAGCACCCCGGCGGTAAGAAACAGCGCCTGATAACCCAGCACTTTGGCCAACACGCCACTCAAGGCGCCCACCACACCAGCCAACAGCAGTTGCACACAGGCCTGCAGGGTGAAGTCGGCGCCTTCGTGTTCAGGGCGGCACTGACGCATCATCACGGCAAACAGCGCCACCGTGGACATGCCATCGGCGCATTGCTCGAACAGCGCCACGGCATACACCAGCAACGCCGGCGCGCCCTGACTGACCAATACGGCCATGGCGGCAATGCCGACGGCTTGCAAAGCGCCGAACAGCAGCAACGAACGCAAAGCCCCCAGGCGCGCATACAGCACGCCACCGAGCAGAGCGCCGCCGATGCCGGCCAGGCTGCTGATCAGGGTCAGTTGACCGAGTTCGGCATTGCTCCAGCCCTGGTCCACCAGCATCGGTTTGATCATCGGTGAGCCGAGAGCGTCGCCCAACTTGAAGCTGAGCAACACCGCCAGCCACAGGAGCATCCCCGGCTGCGTCAGCAGGCCCTGGTAATGCCGCCACAACAGGCGCGGGCCGGCCGGTTCGCTCAGATTCGGGCAATGGGGCAACTGCTGATTTTCGCGAAACAGGGCCACCGGAACGGTCATCAACAGCAGCAAGCCGGCGATCAGACCCAGGCTCAGGTTCCAACCCAACCAGTCCATAGCCAGCAACAGGCCGCTGCCGCTGACCAGCATGCCGATCTTGTAGCCACCCACCTGCAGGCTGTTGCCCAAGCCGCGCCAGCGCTCAGGCAGCAGGCGCACGGTGAGGCCGTCGGTGGCCACGTCCTGGGTCGCGGCCGCCAGGTTGACCAGCAGCAACAGGCTCAATAGCAGCCATAACGCCGGGCCGAACAGCCGCTCCGGCGCCATCAGGGCCAGGCTGGCCAGCACGCCGATGGCCAGCAACTGCAGGGGCAGAATCCAGCCGCGGTGATGGCCCAGACGCCGCGAGGCCAGGCGGTCGACCCAGGGCGCCCACAACACCTTGAGCAACCAGGGCAAGGCCAGCAGCTTGAGCAGGCCGATCCAGGCCAGGTCGACGCCATGCTGGCGCAGCAACACCGGCAGCGAATGGGCCAGCAGCCCGGAGGGTAAGCCTTGGGCGCAATACAGCGAGGCCAACAGAATCAACGTGGCGTTGGCAGGGCGTGGGGCGTGGGCGGTCATGGCGGGCTCGTCCGTGGCGATGGCGCGACAGTAGCCGCCGCCATCGTCATGGGCAATACCGCGACGGCTCAGGGTTGCAACGGTGGCAGGGGAATTTGCGCGAAGGGCACCGGCAGCTTCAGTTGGCCATCGGCCGGCAGATTGGCGCGGGTGGCGGCGACCATGCCACGAATGTCCTGCAGGCGCAGGCCCTGGGGTTGGCGCGGGTCGTTGCCGAAGAAGTCTTCCCAGTGGCCAAGGATCGCCAGGCGCGGTTGCAGACGTTTGAGCAGCACCTGCGGGTAAGCAGGCACCTGGTTCCAGGCACCGACGCAGAGCACCGCCACATCGACCCGCTTGCCGTCATTGAGCACTGGCGGCAGGCCCAGGGGCGGGGTGCTGGCGGCGTCCTGATAGTGGATGCGATACACCGGCCGGCCCTGCTCATCCAGCAGGTCCACCAGCCAGGCCAGGGTCTGGCCCTCCTTCCAGCCGAAGGTGCTGCGCGGCAGCTCCGTCAGGTCCTGGTCATAGCTGCCGGTGAGGAACTTGATGCCGAAAATATGCGGCGCGTGCTCGCTCTTGATCGCCATGGCACGCAACTGGCGCTTGGGTGAATAGAACCACTGCCCAGGCGTAGCGCCGGCGGCCATGACTTTCTCCGCATCAACGATGCGTTCGCGCGGCAGTGCGGCGGCGAGGATATGACCCATGGTCTGCGAGCCATAGACCTTGGCGTTGGGCGTATACACCTGCATAACCCGCGGCACGTCGAGCAAATGATCGTAGTGGGCATGGCCAACCAGCAGCATGCTCACGTCGCTGGCCGGCGGCATCAAGGAGTCGATCTTCGCCGAGTCCGTCTGCACACCCATAGGCGGCTGGCCGAGGGTCGCCGGGTTGCTGAACGAGGGCGCAAACAGCAGCGCCTCGCCCTGCCAGCGCAACAGGTAACCGGCCACGCCGAGGTATTGCAGGCTCGGCGGCGCCACTTCTTTGGCCTGCCAGAGCGGCAAGCCGGCGGGGTTTTGCGCGCAACCGGCGAGCAGCAACAGGGACAACACAACAAGGCGACGCAGCATGGGCGGTTCTCCATCAATCAGCCGTGCAGGCTAGGACGCTATCACCCGCCCGTCGCCGAACCTATGGCCGGCTGACCGCAATCAATACCCGCCAGGGCCGAGTTTCCGTAAAATCCCCCACCTTTCGTGCGCCATCCCGAGTTTATTGCCATGTCTGCCCCGTTCAAACCCGAGTTGCTCTCGCCTGCCGGCACCCTGAAGAACATGCGTTACGCCTTCGCCTATGGCGCCGACGCGGTGTACGCCGGGCAGCCGCGCTACAGCCTCCGGGTGCGCAACAACGAGTTCGACCACGCCAACCTGGCACTCGGCATCAATGAAGCACATGCCCAAGGCAAGCAGTTCTACGTGGTGGTCAACATCGCCCCGCACAACGCCAAGCTAAAGACCTTTATCAAGGATCTGGCGCCGGTGGTGGCGATGGGCCCGGACGCGCTGATCATGTCCGACCCCGGCCTGATCATGCTGGTGCGCGAGCACTTCCCGCACATGCACATTCACCTGTCGGTGCAGGCCAACGCGGTGAACTGGGCCAGCGTCGAGTTCTGGCACCGCCAGGGCCTGACCCGCGCCATCCTGTCACGCGAGCTGTCGCTGGAAGAGATCGGCGAGATCCGCGAAAAAGTGCCAGGCATGGAGCTGGAAGTGTTCGTCCACGGCGCGCTGTGCATGGCCTATTCCGGTCGCTGCCTGCTGTCGGGCTATATCAACAAGCGCGACCCCAACCAAGGCACCTGCACCAATGCCTGCCGCTGGGAATACAAGACCCACGAAGCAAAGGAAAACGAAGTCGGCGACATCGTCCATCAGTACGAGCCAATCGCTGTGCAGCAAGTGGAACCGACCCTCGGCGTCGGCGCACCGACCAACGAAGTCTTCCTCCTCGAAGACAGCAGCCGCCCAGGCGAATACATGTCCGCCTACGAGGACGAGCACGGCACCTACATCATGAACTCCAAGGACCTGCGCGCCGTGCAACATGTTGAGCGCCTGGTGCAGATGGGCGTGCACTCGCTGAAGATCGAGGGCCGCACCAAGTCCCACTATTACTGCGCGCGCACCGCCCAGGTGTATCGCAAGGCCATCGACGACGCGGTGGCCGGCAAGCCGTTCGACATGCGCCTGATGGACACCCTGGAATCCCTGGCGCACCGCGGCTACACCGAAGGCTTCCTGCGCCGCCATGTGCATGACGAATACCAGAACTACGAGCAGGGTTTCTCGGTCTCCGAGCGCCAGCAGTTCGTCGGTGAGTTGAGCGGCGAGCGGGTCAACGGCCTGGCCGAGGTCAAGGTGAAAAACCGCTTTGCGGTGGGTGATCGCCTGGAGCTGATGACCCCGCAAGGCAACCTGAACTTTCGCCTCGACGGCCTGGAGAAGCGCAACGGCGACAAAGTCGAGGTGGCCCCCGGTGACGGCCACACCCTGTACCTGCCGGTGCCGGAAGACGTCGACCTGAACTACGCTCTGCTGATGCGCCATCTGGATGGCGCTACCACCCGCGCCGGCAAAGCCTGACGGCGCCAGGAGTCTGCATGTTGCGTCTCGCCAGTTTCACCCTCGCCAGCACACTGCTGATGGTTGGCTGCGCCGGCAGCCCGCCGCCTCTCAGCGCGCCGTTACAAAGCGGCGCCATTGAGCGCTGCAAAGTCAGCAGCGAAAGCGAAATTGCCGCGCTGTTCGAGCGCTGGAACCGTTCGCTGAAAAGCGGCGAACCGGCCCAGGTATTGGCTAACTACGCGCCCAACTCGGTCTTGCTGCCGACCCTGTCGAACGTGCCACGCCTGACGCCTGCGGCCAAAGAGGATTATTTCGAGCACTTCCTGCAAAACCGTCCCTCGGGCAAGATCGACTCAAGAACCATCCAGATTGGCTGCAACAGTGCGGTGGATGTCGGCCTATACACCTTTACCTTCGCCAAGACTGGTGCGGTCGCCCACGCGCGCTTTACCTACACCTATACGTGGGACGGCCAGCAATGGCTGATCAGCAGTCACCACTCGTCCCTGATGCCCGAGAAGTAACCCGGCGCTGGCGTACCGCGTACGCCAGCGTTCAATACGCGACGACCTGATCCTGCAACAACTGAGCAAACACCGCGGCCGATACCGGCTCACTGATCAGGTAACCCTGCAACTCGTCGCAGTGCTGGGCCTTGAGGAAATCCATTTGTGCCTGGGTTTCCACCCCTTCAGCCACCACTTTCAGCTCCAGACCATGGGCCATGGCGATGATCGCCCGGGTGATGGCGGCGTCTTCGCTGTTGGTGGAAATATCGCGAATAAAGGTCTGGTCGATCTTCACGTAGTGCACCGGGAAGCGCTTCAGGTAACTGAGCGATGAGTAGCCGGTGCCAAAGTCATCGATCGCCAACAGGACGCCCAGGCTGCGCAGTTGCTGGAAGGTGCTAATGACACTTTCGACGTTTTCCAGCAACAGGCTTTCGGTCAGCTCCAGCTCCAGCAGGCGCGCCGGCAGGCCGGTTTCGTCCAGCACCTGGCGCACCAGGCTGACCAGGTTGCCCTGACGCAACTGCTGGGCGGAAATGTTCACCGATACGCGCACCTCGGCCAGGCCTGCCAGCTGCCAGCTGCGCGCCTGCTGGCAGGCCTGGCGCAGGACAAACTCGCCCAGCGGGTTGATCAGCCCAGTCTCTTCGGCCAGGCCGATAAAGTCGCCGGGCGGCACCAGACCCAACTCCGGATGGCGCCAGCGCACCAGCGCCTCGGCGGCATGCAGGCTGTCGTCGGCCAGGCACAGCTTGGGCTGGTAGAACACCTCCAACTGGCCCTCTTCGATACCCTTGCGCAGCTGGTTTTCCAACTGCAGGCGCTCCAGGGTGCAGGCCTGCAGGTTGTCGGTGTAGAACTGGAAC
This sequence comes from Pseudomonas sp. PGPPP3, assembly GCA_002256055.1. GTDB lineage: Bacteria > Pseudomonadota > Gammaproteobacteria > Pseudomonadales > Pseudomonadaceae > Aquipseudomonas. The sequence continues at coordinate 12,506 of NKIE01000037.1, forward strand.
GTGTTGCCGCCCAGGTGCTTGGCGTGTTGCACGGCCATGTTGGCCTGGCTCAGCAGGGTGGAAATCTCCCGCGAGTTATCC
>NKIE01000038.1 GCA_002256055.1 Pseudomonas sp. PGPPP3
GGGCGTTGGTCGTCCAGAAGTGATTATCCGTATGGTTGACGGCGTTAAGCACGAACCGTTCGAAAACGTCACCATCGACCTGCCGGAAGAGTCTCAGGGCGCAATCATGGAGCAAATGGGTCTGCGTAAAGGCGACCTGACCAACATGGTTCCGGATGGCAAAGGCCGTGTGCGCCTGGAGTACAACATCCCGGCCCGTGGTCTGATCGGTTTCCGTAACGAGTTCCTGACCCTGACCTGCGGTGGCGGCATCCTGACCTCGATCTTCGATCGTTACGACGTGATGAAGTCCGGCGACATGTCTGGCCGTCAGAACGGCGTACTGGTGTCGGTTGCTACTGGTAAGGCACTGACCTACTCGCTGGAAACCCTGCAGGCCCGTGGCAAGCTGTTCGTTGAGCACGGCCAGGAAATCTACGAAGGTCAAATCGTTGGTCTCAACAGCCGCGACAACGACCTGGGTGTGAACCCAACCAAAGGCAAGAAGCTCGACAACATGCGTGCGTCCGGCAAAGACGAAACTATCGCTCTGGTTCCGCCAGTCCGTTTCACCCTGGAGCAGGCACTGGAATTCATCCAGGACGACGAGCTCTGTGAAGTGACGCCGAAGTCGATTCGTCTGCGTAAGAAAATTCTTGGCGAAAGCGAGCGCACCCGCGCTAACAAGAAAAGCGGTAACTAAGTAACCCGTTACCCCGCTTGAAGAAGCCCCCTGCCGCAAGGCCGGGGGCTTTTTTTTGCGCGTTGTTTTTTGGGGGGGGCACTGAAGGGCGACTCACATAGTTTTCACAGAGCCGGCGCTAGTCTGCTGCGCAAAATGACGGCTGATGCCTGTGGTGCAACCTGGTTGCACGGGCGCAGACGCGACAATAGCTGGTGGAGAGTGAGTGGTATGCAGGCGCAGGTGATGAGTGGGCGGCAGCGTTGGGATTGGGCAGGCCTGGGCTGGCTGTTCCTGTTCTTCTGGTATTTCTCCGGGGTAACGCACCTGCTGATCCAGCTGACCGGCACCACGGGTTTTGCCAGTTTTCGTCAGGCGTTTCTGCTCAGTGCCATCTGGTTGATTCCAGTCTTGCTGTTCCCGGCACGGGCGCGGGCGATTGCCGGCAGCATTGGCGTGCTGCTGTGGGCCTGCTCCCTGGTGGGCCTGGGCTACTTCTGCATCTACGGCCAACAGTTCTCCCAGAGCGTGATTTTCATCATGTTCGAATCGAACATTGCCGAGAGCAGCGAGTATTTTGCCCAGTATTTCGCCTGGTGGATGGTGCCGGTGTACCTGTTCTACACCCTCGGTGCCTGGCTGCTGTGGAAGCGTGTACGGCCTCTCGAATTCAGTCGCAACCAGGCGTTGGTGCTGAGCCTGGCACTGTTTGTTGCTTTGCTGGCTTATCCGCTGGGTAAGCAGGTGTACAAGCACGGTAACTGGCCAGTTGCCCTGGAAAAGTTCGAGGCGCGGGTCGAGCCGGCGGTGCCATGGCAGCTGGTGGTGGGCTATCGCAAGTATTTGGAGCAACTGGGCGACATGCAGTTGCTGTTGGATGGCAACGCCAAAGTGCCACCCCTGCAGCAACTGCAGGATGCCCAGGCGGGTCAGCCCAGCACCCTGGTGCTCGTGATCGGCGAGTCAACCAATCGCCAGCGTATGAGCCTGTACGGCTATCCGCGGGCGACCACGCCAAAGCTGGATAAATTGCGCGAGCAACTGGCGGTGTTCGACAACGTGGTGACGCCACGGCCTTACACCATCGAGGCCTTGCAGCAGGTGCTGACCTTTGCCGATGAGCAGAATCCGGACGCCTACCTGACTACGCCTTCGATCATGAACATGATGAAGCAGGCGGGTTATAAGACCTACTGGATCACCAACCAGCAGACCATGACCAAGCGCAACACCATGCTCACCACCTTCTCCAAGCAGGCCGATGAGCAGGTCTACCTGAACAACAACCTCAACCAGAACGCCCGTCAGTACGACGGTGACGTACTCAAGCCGTTCGGCAAGATCCTGGCGGATAGCGCACCGCGCAAATTCGTCATCATCCATCTGCTGGGCACGCACATGAGCTACAAGTACCGCTACCCGGCGGAATACGACCAGTTCACCGACCGCAAAGGTGTGCCGGATTGGGTCGCTGATGACCAGCTGCCAACCTACAACAGCTACGACAATGCCGTGCTGTACAACGACTTCGTGGTCTCCAGCCTGATTGAGCAGTTTTCGGCGAGCAAACCCAACGGCTTCCTGCTCTATCTGGCTGACCATGGCGAAGCGGTGTTCGATTCACCCAAGGGCAACGTGCTGGGTCGTAACGAGGGCAAGCCGACGGCGCCGATGTACACCATCCCGTTTATGCTCTGGACCTCCGAGCAGTGGCGCAGCCATAGCCCGGCCAACTTCCAGGCCGAACTCAGTCGTCCGTATAGCAGCTCGAATCTGATCCACACCTGGGCCGACCTGGCCGGTCTGCAAGCTGCCGAGCTGGACCCGAGTAAGAGCCTGGTCAGTGCGAGCTTCAAAGAGCGGCCACTGATGATTGGCGACCCCTACCAGCCCAAATCGCTGATCGACTTCAGTCTGATCAAGCCCAAGGCACCGGCCCCAGCAAGACCGGCCGACCTGGCGCAGAAGTAAGCCGCAGCTCAAACGAAAACGCCCCGGCAACTGTCGGGGCGTTTTTTATCTGCTGTTTGCCGGCTTACTTGGGTTTGTAAGCGCAGAAACCTGGGCGTGGGCCGATTTTCGGGTGATTGCGGCAGGTTTCCGGGCGCAGGTCGTAGACGGTACACAGGCGCGTCTTGCGGTCCAGGTACAGGCAGTCGTTGTTGCCCATGCGCACCAAGGTGAAAATTTCCGACTTCTGATGAAAACGCTCGACGATGCCTTCTTTCTGCAGGCGCTTGGCGATGTTCTTGCGTGGCTCGTCGCGCTCGAATTCCTGCACTAGGCCAAGGCGCAGCAGGTCGTTGAAGCGCACTTCCACTGGCATGGTGCAGCATGAGGACACGCAGCTGCTGCACATGGTGCGTTCGTATTTGATCCAGGTGTCGGTGCGATCCAGGTCGGCGCCGACGATCAACAGCTTGGTCATGACTCAGTGCACCTGTATGTGGAAAGCCTAGGGCGCGCGATGATACCGACGTCCGTGCATTTGTGAACGCTCTTCTGCCCGGTGGCAGGCAATAAGCGTAGATAAATGTGTTTTGTGTCTGTGCGGTGTCGCCCATTCGTCTCTGTCAGGGGATGCAGGTGCAGCCCTATACTCTCGCGCGCAGTACATGGACTGGATTGATCATTGCTGCGTAGGGATTTTGCAACCGAATTGGGAACACAGCGCATGCAATGGATCTTCATGCTGGTTGGCCTGGTGCTCGGCGCCTTGGCCGACGAATCACTCAGTGCCGGTTTGCTCGGCGGCCTGATCGGCCTGGCGCTGGGGCAGACCCTGCGTCTGCAAGGGCTGGAACTGCAGAACAGCGAGCTGCGCAAGGAGCTGCTGGCCTTCGCTGCGCGCTTTGAACAGGCCGGGGTGACGCTGCAGGAGCGCTTGCGCCAGCTGGAGGCGGGGCAGACGCCCCCCGATGCGGTCGCTGAGCCACCGGCAGCGGCCAGTGCCGTGCTGATGGAGACGGTTGCGGCGCCCGCCGATGACGAGTTGGTCTGGGAGCTGCCCGACGAACTGTTTGAGCGCCCGGCCGTGGCGGCGTCGAGCCCGTTGCCTGCCAATGTGTGGATGGCCGAGCCGGTCGTCGTGGCGCCGCAGCCGGTGTTGCCCAAGGCCCCGCCAGTGCCGCGCGAGCCGTCGCTGCTGGAGCGCGCTATCGACGCGGCCCAGGCCTGGTTGTTTGGCGGCAATACCGTACTGCGGGTCGGTGTGGTGCTGCTGTTTCTCGGTCTGGCCTTTCTCCTGCGCTATGCCACCGAAGGCATGGTGGTGCCGGTGCAGGTGCGTTATGCCGGGGTCGCGGCCAGCGCCGTGGCACTGCTTGGCCTGGGGTGGTGGCTGCGTCTGCGCAATGCCAACTATGGCCTGATGCTGCAAGGCACCGGTATTGCCGTGTTGTACCTGACGGTGTTTGCCGCGATGCGCTTGCATCCCCTGTTGAGCTCCGGTGAAGCCCTGGGCTTGCTGGTGGTGATCACTCTTTGTTCGGCCATTCTGGCCATTGCCCAGGATGCGCTTGGGCTGGCGGCTGCCGCCGCGTTGGGCGGTTTTGCCGCGCCGATTCTGACCTCCACTGGCAGCGGCAACCATGTGGCGCTGTTCAGCTACTTTGCCCTGCTGAATGCCGGCATCTTCGCCATCGCCTGGTTCAAGGCCTGGCGCCTGCTTAACCTGATCGGCTTCGTCGGCACCTTCGGCATTGGTTTCGCCTGGGGCCTGCGCTCCTATAAGCCGGAGCTGCTGGCCAGCACCGAGCCGTTCCTGATCCTGTTCTTTCTCATGTATGTCGGCATCGGCCTGTTGTTCGCTCGGCGCAAGTTGCTGGAAGCCGCAGGTCTGCCGGTGGATGGCAGTCGCAGCGAGCTGCTGCGCTGGTCGGCGCGTCAGGGTGATTATGTCGACGGCACCATTCTGTTCGGTCCACCGCTGATTGGCTTTGGTCTGCAGTACGGGTTGGTTCAGCACATCGAGTTCGCCGCGGCCTTCAGTGCCCTGGGGCTGGGGCTGTTTTACCTGCTGTTGGCGCGGCTGCTGAGCGCCAAGGTGCCGGGTCGCGCGCTGCTGTTGGTGGAAACCTGCCTGGCGCTGGGGGTGATCTTTGCCACCCTGGCCATTCCCCTGGGCCTGGATGCACGCTGGACGTCGGCAGCCTGGGCCGTGGAGGGCGCCGGCATCTTCTGGCTTGGCCTGCGCCAGCAACGGCGTCTGGCGCGGGCTTTTGCCCTGTTCCTGCAGGCGGCGGCCGGACTGGCCTTCCTAGGCAGCTTGCAGGGTGGTAGCGATACCATGCTCGACGGTGCGCCGCTCGGTGCGTTGATGCTTGGTGCGGCGCTGCTGTTCACCCATCGTCAGCTGCGTCTGGCCGCACCCGAACTGAGCCAGGCCTGGGAGCGCCGTGGCCTGCCGCTGCTGGCCTGTGCCGGGCTAGCGTTCATCTACCTGATCGCGCCGCTGAATTTCGCCGCGGAAGTAACGGCCATCTGCTGGGCGCTGGCCGGGCTGGCGACGCTGATCGTCGGTCTGCGCATCCAGTCACGCAGTTTTCTGTTCAGCGCCTTTGCCGTGCAGTTGCTCGGTGGCGCGCTGTTCCTGTTGCAGCTGGATACCGCCCAGGATGGTGCCAGTGGGGTATTCAGCGCCGGTTGGCGCGGTTTGATGACGGCCTCGCTGATTGGCCTGGCGCTGATCGGCGGCATGCTGTTTGCCGCCCGTGATCAGCTGGTGCGCAGCGATGTGCGCTTGTTGCGCGGGTTGTCGCTGGTGCTGCTGGCTGGGTTGCTGCTGATCAACCTGGCGGTGCTGTTCGTGCTGCCCTGGCAAACCGCCAGCGCGGTGTGGGGCGGCAGCGGTTTGCTGATTATCTGGCTCAGTCTGCACCTGCAGCAGCGCGCCAGCTTTATCTTCGGCCTGCTGTTGCAGGTGGTGGGCGGTGTGGCGTTCCTAGGCGCCAGCCCGCTGCTGTTGGGTTCGTTGAGTGGTGTCGGGTTACGTCCGCTGGCCCATGCTGGCTTCTGGACACCCTTGGTGCTGGGGGTGGCCGCGCTGGTTGGCGCCTGGCGCCTGCAGCAGGTGGTGCGCCGCGAGAGTGCCGGGGACTTGGGCCGTTTGAGCCTGGAGCGCTTATCGCAACTGCTGCTGGTCTGGGGTACGGGCTGGTGGGCCCTGGCCTGGGTCAGCGAAGTCTGGCGGTTTGTGCCGGGCCCTTGGCAGGCCACGTTGCTGTTGCTGGCCCTGGCCTGCAGTGCGGCGCTGGTCACCTTGCTGGCCAAGCGCTGCGATTGGCGGGCGCTGGCACGGCTGCAGACCTTGCATATACCCGTCGCCAGCGTGTTGTTGGTCATGAGCTGGTCAAGCAGCTGGAACCCAGCGGGGCAGTTTGGCTGGCTGGCCTGGTTGCTGGTGTTTGCCGTGCATTTTGTCGGCCTGCGCCAGTTGGCGGCGCTGCTGCCCACGCGTGCTCTGAGTGCCAGCCATGTGCTCGGCTGCTGGTTGCTGCTCGGTGTGCTGGCGCTGGAGTTGCGTTACTTGCTGGCCCTGCTGGCCGAGCACTACAACGCCTGGCGGTGGTTGGGCTGGGCGCTGCTGCCAAGTGCCTACCTGTGGTTGATGGCGTTGCCGCGGCGCCTGCCTTGGCCTGTCTCGGCGTATGAGCGTGAATATCGACTGCTGGCCGCGGCTCCCTTGGCGGTGCTGATGCTGGGCTGGTTCTGGCTGGCCAATATCGCCAGCGATGGTGCCGCCGAGCCGTTGCCTTATCTGCCGCTGATTAACCCGCTGGAAATGGGCTTGCTGTTCGCCTTGTTTGGCATCAGCCAGTGGCTACGCAGTGGCTTGCCCGCGTTGGGTTGGAGTGAGGAGCGGACGGCAATGGCGGTACAGGTGGTGGCCGGTGCGTCGCTGTTTGCTTTGCTCACGGCGGCGGTGCTGCGCACCGTGCATCACTGGGCTGCGGTGCCCTATGCGGTGCAGCCGTTGTTGCAGTCGATGCTGGTGCAGGCAGGCTGGTCGCTGGTGTGGACGCTGATCGCCTTGCCGCTGATGATCTTCGCCCATCGCCGTGGCCGTCGCGAGCTGTGGCTGGTCGGGGCGGCGCTGATTGCCCTGGTGGTGGCCAAGCTGTTCTTCGTCGAGCTGGGCAATCAGGGTGGGTTGGAACGTATCGTGGCGTTTATTGGGGTCGGCGTTTTGCTGCTGATCGTGGGTTATTTCGCGCCACTGCCTCCTCGGCAGGCAGCGCCAGACGTCGAGCAGGTCAAGTTATGAAGGGCATTTTCACCGTGCAACGCCGCAGTCTGCTGGCCGGGCTGGTGACCAGCCTGTTGTTGCCGCTGGCTGTCGCCCAGGACACCCCGGCGGATTTCACGACCCGGGCCGCTCTGACTTTGACTGGAGAAGGGCCCTGGTACCGCCTGCAGGTGCCAATGGCCCTGCAGTTTGCTGCCCGCTATGCGGATCTGCGCGACATTCGTGTATTCAATGCCGAAGGCCAGGCGCAAGCCTACGCCCTGACCCTGGGGCGCGCCGAGCAGCAGGTGCAGGTGCGCCAGACGGCGGTGAAGTGGTTCCCGTTGCACGGCACCAAGGATGGCAGCGGCGAAGCACCGGGTATTCGTGTGCAGCGCAGTGACGGCGGCACCCTGGTGGAGGTGTTGAGCGAGACGGCTGGTAAGCCTGAGCAGCAGATTCTGCGCGGTTGGCTGCTGGATGCCAGCGCCATTAAGGCGCCTCTTGAGCAGTTGCAGCTTGATTGGAGTAGCGACAGCGACGGCTTCCAGCGTTTCAGCATCGAGGCCAGCGATGACCTGCAGCACTGGCAAAGCTGGGGGGAGGGGCAGATTGCCCGTTTGGCGTTTGCCGATGAGCAATTGCAGCAGCGCCGGGTCAAATTGCCCGGCCAATCGGCGCGCTACCTGCGCCTGCTCTGGCTGGCGCCGCAACAGGCGCCGCAGTTGCTGGCGGCCGAATTGAGCAGCAGCGATCAGCAGGCCAAGGCGGCGCCCATGGCCTGGTCGGCCGCGTTGTCGGCGAGCAGCAGCAAGCCGGGTGAATACACCTGGGAGCTGCCGTTGGCGTTGCCCCTGGAGCGCGTGCACATCAGCTTGCCCCAAGCCAATACCCTGGCGCCGGTAACGCTCTATGGTCGCCGTGACGGCACCTTGCAGTGGCAGGTGCTCAATCGCAGCCTGCTGTACCGCGTGCCCCAGGGCGGCAAGGAGTCGTTGCAGGAGCACATCGATCTGTATGGTGCGCCGGTGCAGCAGCTTAAGTTGGTGGTGGATGAGCGCGGCGGCGGTTTGGGCACCACTGCACCGCAAATCACCGTGGGTCTGCGTGCCACTGAGCTGGTGTTTCTCGCCCGTGGTACGCCGCCGTACCAGTTGGCGTTGGGCAATCAGGCCGCACAAGCTGCCAACTTGCCGTTGAGTACTCTGATTCCCGGCTACGAGCCGGCGCGTCTCAGCCACCTGGGTGTGGCCAGTGCGGCGCTACCGATGGCGGCCAGTGCCGAACCGCTGGCCCCCGCCGTTGCAGCGACGGACTGGAAACGTATCGGTTTGTGGGCGGTCCTGCTGCTGGGCGTCGGCCTGCTGGTGCTGATGGCCATGAGCGTATTGCGCACGACACAGGCTAAACCATGAGTGTCGTTCAGTGTCGTGCGTGTGACGTATTTCAGGGAGAGTCGTGAATGACTAGTTGCAGTACGGGCTGGGCGTTGTCAGCCCCGGTGCTGTTGACCCTGGCAGTCTGTTTGGGGGTAGCTTTCCTCTCGGCCTGGGTCAGTCGCCAGTCGCATTTTCCCGGTCAGCGCAGTTTTTTCATGCTGCATGTGGGCACGCTTTGGTGGCTGTTGGCCGCTGCATTGGAAATGGCCTCGCAAGGGCTGCACTGTAAAATGCTCTGGGCTTCCATGGCCTGGCCGGGAATTCTTGCCGTGCCGACCTTCTGGGCGGTGTTCCTCTGGCAATACGTGAACAGTGAGCGGCGGCCAATTTCTCTGCGTCGTGTCTGCGGGCTGACTCTGGTGCCGGTGCTGGTCTGGCTGTTGGCGCTTAGCAATCCCTGGCACGGGCTGTTTTACGGTGCCGGCAGCCGGCCGATCTCGGCTGAGTTGGGGGCGCCGATCCGCTACGAACATGGCCCGTTGTTCTTTGCCACGGCAGTCTACGTTTACCTGTTTATGTCGTTCAGCCTGCTTATCGTGCTGCGCGCGGCTTTTGCCAGTCAGGGCTTGTATCGCCGGCATTACCTGGCCTTTGTGGCGCTGACAGCCGTTCCCTGGGCCGCCAATATTGGCTATGTGGTGTTTGGCTGGATGGTTTTTGGCTTTGACCCGACACCCTTCAGCTTTGTGTTTACCCTGCTGGCCCTGGCCTGGCTGATCATCGGCGTCCGCTTGTTTGATGTGTTGCCCGTGGCCCGTCATCTGCTGCTGGAGGCATTGGTCGATCCGGTGCTGGTGATTGATCCGCGCCAGCGGGTGATCGAGGCCAATCCAGCAGCCCTGCAACTGGCCGGCCTGCACGACGGCTGGCAGGGGCGTCTGTTGGTGGATTGGCCGATCTTCGGGCCGGACTTGCACGCCTTGTTGCAGCCGCAGGTGGCGCGCGTCGAGGCGCCTTTATTAGCGCTCACTGAGCCCCCCCGCTATTTCGAAGTGCGCCAGCGCGTCATCGAGCGCAGCGTGCGCGCCGAGCGGATTGTGTTGGGGAACATGCTCTATCTGCGTGACGTGACCCAGCGCTACCTCAGCGAGCGGCAACTCGCCGAGGCCTTGAGCCTCAGTGAAGAGCGCCTGCACACGATCTCAGTCCTGCACGCGCAGCTGAGCGAGCAGGCGTTGCGCGACCCACTGACCGGACTGTTCAACCGACGCTACTTGATTGAGTTCTTTCAGCGCGAGCAGGCGCGGGCCTTGCGTGAGCGCACCAGTCTGGCGTTGGCGATGATCGATCTCGATCACTTCAAACAGCTCAATGACAACCACGGCCATTTGGTTGGTGATGAAGTGCTGCAAGCCGTGGCCCAGCATCTGCAAGGTAACCTGCGCAGCACTGATGCGGTGTTTCGCATTGGTGGTGAAGAGTTTTTGTTGATCCTGCCGGATGTCGAGTTGGCCGAGGCGCTAAGCCGGGTCGACAGCTTGCGTAAACAACTGGCTACCAGCGACCTGTCGACCCGAGCTGGCACGCTGAACGTTACCCTTTCGGCAGGTGTGGCGCTGTGGCCCAGCCATGGGCATACGCTGGAAGAGCTGATGCAGGCGGCCGACCGAGCGCTGTACCAGGCCAAGCGTGACGGCCGCGATCGGGTGCAGGTGAGTCAATCCTGAAAACGTTGCGATCTTTTGGGTGGTGGTTTGCCCAATCGGCACATGTGTCTACCGATAAGCGGCCGCGGGAGGCGCGGCGCGGCGTAAAAGGGTAAACTGCGCACGGTTTTTTATCCTTTCGGAGCCTTCCATGTCTCGCGTTACCCTCAGCCGCTACCTGATTGAACAAACCCGCAGCAACAATACCCCGGCGGATTTGCGGTTTCTTATCGAAGTAGTGGCCCGTGCCTGCAAGGAAATCAGCCACGCTGTTTCCAAGGGCGCGCTGGGCGGCGTGCTCGGCAGCATGGAAACCGAGAACATTCAGGGCGAAGTGCAGAAGAAGCTCGACGTGCTGTCCAACGAGATTCTGCTGGAGGCCAACGAGTGGGGCGGTCACCTGGCCGGCATGGCCTCGGAAGAAATGGACAACGCCTACCAGATCCCTGGCAAGTACCCGAAAGGCGCCTACCTGCTGGTGTTCGACCCGTTGGACGGCTCGTCGAACATCGACGTCAACGTTTCGGTCGGCACCATCTTCTCGGTGCTGCGTTGCCCTGATCGTAATGGCAATGAAGGCGATCTGGGCGAAGAGGCCTTCCTGCAGAAGGGCACCGAGCAAGTCGCTGCTGGCTACGCGATCTACGGTCCGCAGACCATGCTGATGTTGACCCTTGGTGACGGCGTTAAGGGTTTCACCTTGGACCGTGAATTGGGCAGCTTCGTGCTCACCCACGACAATATCCGCGTGCCTGAGCAAACTAAGGAATTCGCCATCAACATGTCCAACGAGCGCCATTGGGAAGCCCCAGTGAGCCGTTATGTCGACGAGTTGCTGGCTGGCAAAACCGGGCCGCTGGGCAAGGATTACAACATGCGCTGGGTCGCTGCCATGGTGGCTGACGTGCACCGTATCCTCACCCGTGGCGGCCTGTTTATGTACCCGCGCGATTCCCGCGAGCCAGAGAAGCCGGGCAAACTGCGCCTGATGTACGAAGCCAACCCGATGTCGTTCATCATCGAGCAGGCGGGCGGCATGGCCACCAATGGTCACGAGCGTATTCTCGACATTCAGCCGACCTCGTTGCACCAGCGCGTGGCGGTGTTCCTCGGCTCGAAAGAAGAAGTCGAACGCGTCACCGCCTATCACTCGGCCTGAGTAAGAGTTGTACGTGAGCGGCTGATATGGCCGCTCGCACGCCCCGGCGCAAGGCCGGGGCGCTGCCGATTTAGGCAGATGAGCGCACAGTGTGCGATGCTCAAGCGCTCAATCGAATCCCCAAGGAGTCTGATATGTCCCTGCGTACGCTAATGCTGCTGGGTGCGGTGCTGTGCCTGAGTGCCTGCAGCAAGATCAATCAGGAAAACTACGCCAAGTTGCAGGCCGGCATGGCCAAGGCCGAGGTGGAAGCCTTGCTCGGTGCGCCAACTGAGTGCTCCGGTGCCGTTGGCATCAGCAGCTGCAACTGGGGTGATGAGAAAACCTTTATCAGCGTGCAGTACGCGGGCGACAAAGTGCTGCTGTTCTCCGGCCAGGGGCTGAAGTAGGAGCCGTTATGCGTACGCTTGCCGGTTTTTGCGCGGCCCTGTTGTTGAGCGCCTGCGTCGCTTCAGGTGGCGCGGTTACTCCGCCGCAGACGGTTGATCAGGTCGACCTGTCCCGCTACCAGGGCACTTGGTACGAGTTGGCGCGCCTACCGATGTTCTTCCAGCGTAACTGCGCCCAGTCCGAGGCCCATTACGCGTTGCAGGCCGACGGCACGGTGGCGGTGCGCAATCGCTGCCAGACCCAGCAGGGCGAGTGGCAGGAGGCCAGCGGCCAGGCTTTTGCTCAGCAGGTGGGGCAGACCGACAAGCTGTGGGTGCGCTTCGATAACTGGTTCAGTCGCCTGTTCCCCGACCTGACCCGTGGCGATTACTGGGTGCTGTACCTGGATGACGATTACCGTGTGGCGCTGGTGGGTAATCCGGATCGTCAGTACCTGTGGCTGCTGTCGCGTACGCCGCAGGTCTCGGCCAAGACCCGCGAGCAATTGCTGAACATCGCCCGCGAGCGCGGTTATGCCACTGAAGGACTGATCTGGCGAGTCGCCGATCAGTCTATCGGCCAGCCCTGAGCGAGCTGGTGGCTCACTCCCAGTTAAGACGCGCCAGCTGCCACTGGCCGTCTTCCAGCCACCACTCCAGTTTGACCCGGTAATGACTGGCTCTGTCCGGGAGCAAACCCTCGGCGCCGGTCAGCGCCACCTGCAGGTCGCTGTGGCCGCGCTCGCGGTAGGTGGGGTCGAGATAACTGTTCTGGCTTAGCGCTAGCACGCGCACATTCTGGTGACGCATAAACAGCATCAGCATGGTGCGCTTGGCCCAGTCGCGGTCGTATTGCTGCTGGGCACTGAACTGCGCGTGCAGCTGTTCCAGTACGGCGCTGCTGCGTTTGTGTTCGAGGTTGTCTTGCAACTGCTGCACGGCTTTTTCCAACGCAGCCTGCGGGTCATCACCACGGCAGCCGCCAAGCAACAGGCAAAACATTACCAAGGGTAGGGTAAATAGTCGCAGCGGCATGTCGAAGCACCGTTTCATGGTTATGATGGCCGCAACAGTATCAGA
>NKIE01000827.1 GCA_002256055.1 Pseudomonas sp. PGPPP3
CAGTTCTTGCGCCTGAGCACCGCCCAGATCGTCGGGCTGACCACGGCCCAGTTCAACAACCTCGACTCGGCCGACCTGGTGCAGTGGAGCACCGCGCAGATCCGCGCCATCGAGACCCGCGACCTCGCGGCGATGGACTCGGCCGACGTGGCGTCGCTGTCTGCCGACCAGCTGGCTGCCTTCAGCACGGCCCAGATGCGTGCGCTGGAGACCAACGACCTGGCCGCCATCAGCGCCACCAAGGTGGCCCAGGGCTTCAGCTCGGTGCAGATCGCCGCGCTGAGCAGCACCCAGCTCAATGCCATGGGCACCGACCAGATCGCCGCGCTGACGCAAGAGCAGCTCGGCGGCCTGAGCACGGCCCAGCTGGGCAGCCTGGAGACGGCCAGCCTCGATGCGCTGTCCGCCACCCAGTTCGGCTGGCTGAGCACGGCGCAGATCGTCGGCCTGAGCACGCTGCAGTTCAGCCAGCTCGAGTCGGCCGACCTGCTGGCGCTGAGCGACAACCAGATCGCCGCCATCGAGACGCGTGACATCGCGGCCCTCGACAGCGCCGACATGGCCGCGCTGAGCGCCACCTTCCTGGCGGCCATGACGACGGCCCAGGTGCGTGCCATCGAGACCGCCGATATTGGCGGCATCGTGGCCAACCGCATCAGCGCCATCGGCAGTGCCCAGATCGCCGCACTCAGCAGCGCCCAGCTGGCGGCCCTGGGCAGCGACCAGCTGGCCCAGCTGACGCAGCAGCAGATCGGTGCCA
>NKIE01000828.1 GCA_002256055.1 Pseudomonas sp. PGPPP3
CCACGCTGGGCTGCTGGGGCCTGGGCTGGGAGGTGTGGCTCAACGGCATGGAGGTGACGCAGTTCACCTACTTCCAGCAAGTCGGCGGCATAGAGTGCTACCCGGTAACCGGCGAGATCACCTACGGCCTGGAGCGCCTGGCCATGTACCTGCAGGGCGTGGATTCGGTCTACGACCTGATCTGGACCGACGGCCCGTTCGGCAAGGTCACCTACGGCGACGTGTTCCACCAAAACGAAGTGGAGCAGTCCACTTACAACTTCGAACACGCCAACGTCGACAAGCTGTTCGAGCTGTTCGATTTCTACGAGTCCGAAGCCACCCGCCTGATCGAGCTGCAACTGCCGCTGCCGCCCTACGAAATGGTCCTCCAGGCCTCGCACACCTTCAACCTGCTGGATGCGCGCCGGGCGATCTCGGTGACCGCGCGTCAGCAGTACATCCTGCGCGTGCGCGCCCTGGCCCGCGCCGTTGCGCAGAGCTACTTGCAAGCCCGCGCCAAGCTTGGCTTCCCGATGGCACCGGCTGATCTACGCGATGAAGTGTTGGCAAAACTGGAGGCAGCAGAATGAGTGCGCACGATTTCCTGGTTGAGTTGGGCACCGAAGAGCTGCCACCGAAAACCCTGAAAAACCTCGGCCAAGCCTTCCTCAGCGGCATCGAGAAGGGCTTGAAAGCCGCCGGTCTGAGCTACAGCAGCGCGCGCATCTATGCCGCACCTCGGCGTCTGGCCGTGCTGGTTGAGCAGCTGGCCAGCCA
>NKIE01000829.1 GCA_002256055.1 Pseudomonas sp. PGPPP3
GATCTCATGGCCTTCGATCTTGGCGTGGCGGCCATCGCCGCCAAAAAAATTGTCCACCAGTTTGAACACCAGCTTGGCGTCGAGAATGAACAGGCCGGTGCCGCGCAGCGGCTTCATCTTCACCAGATTGAGGCTGGTAGGCACATACAGCGAGTGCACGTACTCGCCAAACTTCATCACCTGCACGCCGCCCACAGCAACATCGGCGGAGCGACGCAACAGGTTGAACATGCTGATGCGGGTGTAGCGGGCAAAACGCTCGTTGATCATTTCCAGGGTGGGCATGCGCCCACGGACGATGCGGTCCTGGCTGGACAGGTCGTAACTCTTGACCGTACCGGGCTCGGCGGCCTCTTCGGTTTCGACCGCGCCGTCATCGACCCCATGCAGCAGGGCATCGATTTCGTCTTGTGACAGCAGGTCTTGCACAGCCATTAGCGCACGCTCCTACTGCAACACGATATTGGTAAACAGCACTTGCTCGACCGCCATCTTGCCGGTCTCCTTCTGCGCCAGGGCCTGCACGCTGGCCGTGGTCTGCTGGCGGAGCATTTCCTTGCCCACCGGCGTACTCAAGGCTTCGAAATCCTGGCCGGAAAACAGCATCACCAGGTTGTTGCGCAGCACCGGCATATGCTCGTGCAAGGCATCCATTTCAGCCTTGTCGCGCCCCATCAGGGCCACGCTGACTTGCATGTAACGCTGGCGGCCCTTGAAGTTGTAATTGACCACAAACGCCGGCGCCAACACTTCATAA
>NKIE01000039.1 GCA_002256055.1 Pseudomonas sp. PGPPP3
CGGCCGGTGGAGGGACCTCATCCCGGCGCTGGTGGTGCTGGCCGCGCTGTTCGTGATCAAGTTCGGTTTCTTCAACGCCTGATTTCCTTTTCAAGCTGGCTGAGCCCCATGCCAGCCAGCCTATCGACCGAGTTTTGCCATGACTGCCGTGCACGACGACTCTGCTTACGCTGACCAACTCGCCGCCAAACAGGCCCGCCTGACGGAGTTGCTGGCGCCCTTTGACGCGCCAACGCCTTCCGTTTTCGACTCACCACGCGAGCATTACCGTCTGCGTGCAGAGTTCCGCTTGTGGCGTGAAAACGAAGAACGCTTCTATGCCATGTTCGCTGCCGGCGATAAGCACACGCCGATCCTGATGGACGACTTCCCCACCGCCAGCCTGGCCATCAATGCGCTGATGCCCAAACTCAAGGCGGCCTGGAAGGCCAGCTCGGCACTGTCGTTCAAACTGTTCCAGGTCGAGTTTCTCACCACCCTGGCCGGCGACGGGTTGATCACCCTGTGCTACCACCGGCCACTGGATGCCCATTGGCAGACAGCAGCAGAACAACTGGCCGCCGACCTCGGCGTGAGCATCGTCGGCCGCTCCCGCGGCCAGCGCCTGGTGATCGGCCGAGATCATGTGGTTGAACGCCTGCAGGTCGCCGGCCGTGAATTCAGCTACCGCCAGCCCGAAGGCGCATTCACCCAGCCCAACGGTACGGTCAACCAGAAGATGCTCAGCTGGGCCTACGACGCCCTCGGCCAACGCGAAGACGATCTGCTGGAGCTTTACTGCGGCAACGGTAACTTCACCCTGCCGCTGGCCACCCGGGTGCGCAAGGTGCTGGCTACCGAGATCAGCAAGTCCTCGGTCAACGCGGCGCTGGCCAACCTGGCTGACAATGGCGTCGACAACGTCACGCTGGTGCGCCTGTCCGCCGAAGAGCTAACCCAGGCACTCAACGAAGTGCGACCGTTCCGTCGCCTGCAGGGCATCGACCTGCCCAGCTACAACTTCGGCACCGTGTTCGTCGACCCGCCACGCGCCGGCATGGACCCGGACACCTGTGAGCTGACCCGGCGCTTCGAGCGCATCCTGTATATCTCCTGCAACCCGGAGACCCTGGCCGCTAACATCGCCCAGCTGCACGACACCCATCGCATCAGCCGCTGCGCGCTGTTCGACCAGTTCCCGTTTACCCACCACATGGAAAGCGGCGTGTTGCTGGAACGGCGCTAAGCCGCACTAACGCCGGCCCCAACCAAGGGCTGGCGACGACCGGCGTGGGGCGGATTAGTCTGGGCAGACAATAAAAATACCGGAGTGCCCATGTCCTCTCTACGCCTGCTGTTACCGCTGCTGTTCTGCCTGCTGAGCGCTTGCGCCAGCGCCCCCGCCAGCCCCGACATCGAGGTCAGCGAGGCCGCCCTGGAGGGCGACTTCAGCACCTTCGTGATCAAGCCGATTCGTGGCCAGGGCCATCGTCAGGACCTCGAAGAGCGCTTCAACACCGCCCTGCGCCAAGCACTGACGGCCAAGGGCTACCGCGAACAGGCGCAGAATGCCGATCTGCGGGTGATCTACCTGGTGGGCCTGGAGGCCAACACTGGGGTCGACGTCAAACAGGTCAATATCGGCGGTGCGACCTACAGCGCCGTCAACTTCACCCCCGACCACCGCGCCCGCCTGGCCCTGCGCATCCTCGACAACCATGACCACGACAGCCTGCTGTTTCAGGCCCTAATCGACCGCCAGGTACGCGACCCCAACGCAAGCCAGGACGTGGTCAACCAGGCCGTGGACAAGCTGCTGGCGCGCTTCCCGGCCAAACGCGAGTGAGCAGCTACCGGCTGATAGGCTGACTAATCCCGCAGGCGGCGCAGCAACAGCATGGCCAGCGCCGCCGAGACCAGCTCGAACAACAGCGCGGTGAGGTTGAAGGTCTGCTGCAGGCCGCCGTCCAGCCATAAGCCTCCGAGGCGCGCCAGGGCCAAGGCGCAATACAGCAGTACCAGCAAGGTCAGGGCGCCGCGCAACAACTCCAGCTGGCGACACGCCAACAGCAGGAACATTCCCAGGCCAATCTGCAGACCGCCGTAATAGGCGCGCACATCGGTGACCGCCGCCGGCTCCATCAGCAGCATGCCGCTAAGGTTGGTCATTTCATGGGGCTGGATAAAATAGGCCAGGCCCAGCGTCATCAACGCCAGGGCCTGCACCAGCAAAAACACTTGAGTGATACGCATCGTCAATCCTCATTCCGCGAGGGCCGAGCATAAGGCCTGCCGGCATATCCTGAAACAGCCTGCCGCCGACGCAGCGTAATGCGCCGGTTAAACTTGGCGAGTTAGCTAATCAGGAGCCCAATCATGCGCAACGTCCCTCTCTTGCTGGCCAGCCTGCTGTTCAGCGCCGTCAGCCAGGCTGCCGAACCACAAACCATCGAGGTCTACCGCGACCCGCACTGTGGCTGTTGCACAACCTGGATGAAGCATCTAGAGGCCAACGGCTTCAGCGTCAACGAACACGTCGTAGACGACATGGCCGCCGTCAAAGCGCGCCTCGGTGTGCCGCCACGCCTGGCCTCCTGTCATACCGCAGTGCTTAACGGTCAATTTATCGAAGGCCATGTGCCGGCCAGCGAGGTCCGCGCCCTGGCCCAGCAGCCACAATTGGCCGGCCTTGCCGTACCGGGCATGCCGCTCGGTTCGCCGGGCATGGAGATGGGCGACCAGCAGGATGCCTATCAGGTCATCGGTCTCGACCGGCAGGGCCAGGAACAAATAGTCCGCAGCTATCCCGGCAACTGAGTCACACCCGTCCGTGGCGCGCCCGTCAGCGCCACGGGCTGCACGTCCGACGCCAGCACAGTAGACTCGCCACTCAAGCAAGCCCCACCCACGCAGGAGTGTGCGTCATGCAGTACTGGCAATTGGATGTGTTTGCCGAACGGCCCCTGGCCGGCAACGGCCTGGCGGTGTTCGACGATGCTCGCGGCCTGTCCAGCGCCGCCATGCAGAGCCTGACCCAGGAACTGCGCCAGTTCGAATCGATCTTCCTGCAGCATGGCGCGACAGCCGACACCTTCAGCGCGCGGATCTTCACTCTGGAGGAAGAGCTGCCCTTCGCTGGTCATCCGGTCATTGGCGCCGCGGCGCTGCTGCACCACCTGCACAACCCTGCCGAACACGCCGACTGGCACCTGCACCTCACCGCAAAAACCGTACAGATCAGCACCCAGCGTCTGCCTCGGGGCTTTTATGCCGAGATGAATCAAGGGCTCGCCGAGTTCGGTGTTCAACTCAGCCAGGTCCAGGCCGCCGAGTTCGCCAGCGCCTTCGGCCTCGAGCACAGCGAGCAGGATCTGCGTTACCCGGCCACAGTGGTCAGCACCGGCTTGCCCTATGTGCTGCTGCCGGTAACCGGCGCCGGCCTGGCCAAAGCCAAACAGCAGCGGGCACTAGACCTGGAGCTACTGGCCTGCGGCGCGGCGTTTGTGTTCCTGCTGGATATCGACGCCCGCGAGGGCCGCACCTGGGACCCCGCTGGGGTGATTGAGGACATTGCCACCGGCAGCGCCGCCGGGCCGGTGGCGGCTTATCTGGTCGCCCATGGTCTGGCCCCGCGCGGCACGCCCTTCCAGCTCAACCAGGGACGTTTCCTGCAGCGCCCCAGTCGCTTGCAAGTGTGCGTCGACAACGACGGCAGCGTACGTGTCGGCGGCCATGTGCAACTGCTGGCCCGCGCCGAACTGCTGGTCGATCCTGCCACGCTGTAAACCTCACACTGGCGCCAAACCGCGCCAGGGCAGACACTCTCAGACCGACTTAAGAGGATCGAGTCATGCTCTGGAAACGTGCACGGCGCAGCGACAACGTGGTGTCTGGCGGCAGCGGTGGCGGGCGCGGCGGCAAAGGCCTGACCCTGGGCGCCGTGGTGCTGGTGGTGGCCTTCGGCCTGATCACCGGCCAGGACCCGCTACAGATTCTCGGCCAGTTGGCCGGCCAGCTGGAAACCCCGACCACCAGCAGCCAACGCACGCCGGTGGCCAACGACGAGCAGACTGACTTTGTCCGCGCCATCCTCGGCGACACCGAAGACACCTGGCGCCAGCTCTTCCAGCAGGCCGGCCGCCAATATCAGGACCCAACCCTGGTGCTGTTCAACGCCAGCGTGCACTCGGCCTGCGGCATGGCCAGCGCGGCGAGCGGGCCGTTCTATTGCCCGGCCGACCGCCAGGTCTATCTGGATGTGAGCTTCTTCCGCGAACTGGCCCAGCGCTATGCCGCCGCCGGCGACTTTGCCCAGGCCTATGTGATCGCCCATGAAGTAGGCCACCACGTACAGACCCTGCTCGGCGGCTCGGCCAAGGTGCAGGCCGCGCGCCAGCGTGGCGAGCGCATGGAGGGCGACAATGGTTTGCTGGTCCGTCAGGAGTTGCAGGCCGACTGCCTGGCCGGGGTCTGGGCCCACCATGCCCAACAGCGCCTCGACTGGCTGGAAGCCGGTGATCTGCAAGAAGCCCTGCAAGCCGCCAGCGCCATCGGCGACGACCGGCTGCAACAGCAAAGCCGCGGCCAGGTGATGCCCGACGCCTTCACCCACGGCACCTCGGTGCAGCGCGTGCGCTGGTTCAAGCTCGGCTTCGCGCAGGGCAAGGTCGGCCAGTGCGATACGTTTAAAGCGGCGCGACTCTAATCCGACACGTCCCCAGCCTGTAGCTGATAGGCCTTGGGCGATAGACCGAACCATCCTTTAAAGGCTTTGTAGAAGGCGCTGGGCTCGCTGAAGCCCAGCTCACGGCTCAGTGCCTCCACCGTGCATCCAGGTTGGGCCAGGCGCTGAAGTGCCCGCTGGCGACGCACTTGGGCCAGTAATTCGCTGAAGCAACAGTTGTCCTCACGTAAATGACGATGCAACGTCTGACGGCTAAGTCGCAGGCGCTGCGCCACCGCCGCGACGGAGAACTCACCACTGACCAGCCCTTGCTCAATCATGTGTAGCACCCGCATACGCACGCTGCTTTGAGTCGGCAACTGCGCCTGCATGCTGCTGACGCGCTGCTCCAGCAGCCCCTTGAGGTAAGCGTTGTAACCCAGCATGGGCCGCTGCATATCGATCTCGGCCATGTCGAGATAGTCCTGCGTCTCACCGAAACGCACCGCACAACCGAACACCTGACGATAACTCGTCGACTCTGCCAGAGCCGTATGGCGCAGGCCCACCGCCAACGGCAGCAAGCGCACTCCGCTCATTTGCCGCGCCCACCACAGGGCCGAGCTCAGGCTGTACTCGCAGGCAGACGGCAGGCCCGCCAATGGTGCGCTGAACAGAAACACAATGCGCACACGCCCAGCATGACGCTCCACGCGCAAGCTTTCACATTCACTCATCACCGAGCTATGCCGACAGAACAGCTCCAGCGCCTCGTCCAGAGTGGCGCTGAGCGCCGCCAGGTTGGCCATTGGACCGCGGGTCTGCAGACCACGACGCTGGCCGAGCAGAAGACCGAGATCAGACGGCGCGCCTCGGCGCTGGGCCACTTGCCAGAGCCGAATCAGCCAGGCCACCGGGATACGCGCCTCCAGGTCCAGCGGCGGCTCGGGCGCCAACCCCAGTGCCAGCAGGTCATCCGGCCCGGCCAACTGCAGGCTGCGTAACGCCTGATAGAGGTCGAGCAACAATGACGCCGAAGCGCTGGGAGCGGTGGTCGCCTGCAACATAGGAAGTCCTTTCACCTGTCGGGAGAGGATCAATTGTGCGTTGCCCCTGAGACAAATTGCCAGTGTCCTGCAACCGCACACCATCAACAGGCCAGCCCCCACTGGGTAGAGTCGCCAGACAAGAATATCGAGCAACCTAGCGCCTCCGGAGTCCGCCATGCGTCATGTCGACCTGATTACCCTGCCACGTCTCCTGCAACGTCTGCCCCAGCTGCTGCTCGACCTGCCTGGCATCGCCAAGGGTTTACATATCGCCAGCCGCAGTCGCGGCCAACGCCCGGGCGGCCTGGGCTGGTGTATCGAACAGGCGGCGCGCGCCAACGCTAACGGCGTGGCGCTGATCCAGGGCGACAAACAACTCAGCTATGCCGAGTTCAACCAGTGGGCCAATCGCCTCGCCCACTACTTGCAAGCTCGCGGCCTGGGCAAGGGCGACAGCGTGGTCCTGATCATGGAAAACCGCCTAGAGCTACTGGCCTGCGTCACCGCCTGCGCCAAGCTCGGCGTGGTTAGCGCACTGATCAACAGCAGCCAGCGTGGCCAGGTACTGGCGCACAGTATCAACCTTGTCCAACCCAAGCTGGCACTGGTCGGCGAGGAGTTGCTGGCGGCCTTCAATGAGGTCGAAGCGCAGTTGCAGCTAGCAAAAGACGCCCGCCTGTATTTCGCCGACCAGGCGACCTGGCGCGACCCCGGCACAGCACCCAGCGGCTGGCAGCACCCGGCTGCAGAACTGCACGCCTACCCGACGAGCAATCCGCAACTGGCCGCGCCGGTATGCGCTGCCGATCCCTGCTTCTACATCTACACCTCGGGCACCACCGGCCTGCCGAAAGCCGTGGTGTTCAACCACGGACGCTTCATGAAGGGCTACGGCGTGTTTGGTTTCGCCGCCGTACGCCTGGGGCGCCAGGACCGCCTGTACTGCAGCCTGCCGTTCTACCACGCCACCGCCATGGTGGTGTGCTGGGGCTCAGTGCTGGCCGGCCAGGCGGCACTGATCGTCGTCCGCAAGTTCAGCGCCAGCCGTTTCTGGGATGATGTGCAGCGCCATCAAGCGACCGCCTTCGGCTATGTCGGCGAGCTGTGTCGCTACCTGCTGGACCAACCGGCGCGGGCCGAGGACACGGCCAATCCGATCAGGGTGATGGTCGGCAACGGCCTGCGCCCGGGCACTTGGCAGGCCTTCAAGCAGCGCTTTGCGGTCGAGCGCGTGATGGAGCTGTACGCCTCCAGCGAAGGCAATATCGGCTTCAGCAACCTGCTCAATTTCGACAATACCGTGGGCTTCTCGCCCTACCCCTACGCCATTGTCCAGTACGACCAGGAGCGCGAGAGGCCGCACCGCGATGCCGACGGTCGCCTACAGCGGGTGGCCAAAGGCGAGACCGGACTGCTGCTCGGACAGATCACTGCGAAAACCCCCTTCGACGGCTACACCGATGCGCGCAAGACCGAGCAGTGCATCCTGCGCGACGTGTTCGAGCCCGGCGATGCCTGGTTCAACACCGGCGACCTGATGCGCGACATCGGCTTCAAGCACGCCCAGTTCGTCGACCGTCTGGGTGACACCTTCCGCTGGAAGGGCGAGAACGTCTCCACCTCACAGGTCGAGGCGATCCTCGATGGCATCGAGAAAATCAGCGAAACCGCTGTGTATGGTGTGGAAATCCCCGGCACCAATGGTCGCGCCGGCATGGCCTGCATACGCCTGGATTGCCAACCGGCAGCGTTCGACTTCCATGCCCTGCTCGTCGAGTTGCGCCGTGAACTGCCGGCCTATGCCGTCCCACTGTTCCTGCGCCTGAGCCGGCAGCTGGAAACCACCGGCACCTTCAAGCATAAGAAGGCGCCGCTGAAAGAACAGGCCTATGACCTTGAGCGCTGCGGCGATCCGCTGTATGCCTGGCTACCTGGGAGCGACCGTTATGTGCCGCTGACCCGCGAGCTACAGACGGCTATTGCCGCCGGGGCCTATCGTTATTAACCCGTGGAATGCCCGTTCTATGAAGCCTTGGCCACGGCCTGGAGTTGGCCAAGCAAGGCAGAGCAATCCTCGGCAAAGCCATCGCTCAACCCTGGCCAGGGGTTCTCGGCCAGATTAACCAGCACCCCATGGGCGCCGGCGGCGCGGGCGCATTCGAGGTCGTAGCGATAGTCGCCGACCATCACCAGTTGCCCCGGCGCCACCTGCCAGCGCTCAGCCAGGTGCAGCAGGCCGGCAGGATCGGGCTTGGGTATGGCCTCATCCCGGCCGAGTACATCGGCCACGGCAAAGCAGTCATCCAGGCCGATGGCCTGCAAGGTCAGCAGCGCCAGCGGATGAGCGTTGCGGGTCAGGATGCCGAGGCGGCAATCGCGGGCGCGCAGCTCCCGCACCAGTTCCAGCGCACCCGGTGCCGGTTGCGAAGCGGCGGCAAGCTCACGTTCGTGCTCAAGCAACCAGGCATGTTTGGTCGCCGCCTCGACGGCCGGCAATGCGGCCAGATGACCGAGAATGTCGTCGTCCAGCGGGATGTCCAGGGCGCGTTTGATCGCGTCGAAATCATGCACGGCCACGGTCAGGGTGCCGTCCATGTCGAACACCCAGTGGCGGCTGTGCTGCCAGCTCACTTCCAGTCCTCACGCAGGCGGGTTAGGCCTTCCTGGGCCACCGAAGCCACCAGCTGGCCAGCGCGATTGAAGATGCTGGCGCGGGAGAACCCGCGAGCGTTACCGGCCCAAGGACTGTCCATGGCGTACAGCAGCCAATCGTCCATGCGCAGGTTGCCGTGGAACCACAGGGCATGGTCGAGGCTGGCAACCTGCATAAACTTCTGGAACACCGACACGCCGTGGGGCTGCATTGAGGTAGTCAGCAGGTTGAAGTCCGAGGCATAGGCCAGCAGGTACTTGTGCAGCTGCGGGTCATCCGGCAGCTCGCCGTCGGCGCGAAACCAGACGTACTTGACCGGGTCGCAGGCCTTGGGCGCGAAAGGATTGATCAGGGTCACCGGGCGAATCTCAATCGGCTTGTCGCTGACCGCACGCTCGCGCAAGCGTTCGGGAATCATCGGTGCGATCAGCCGCGCCAGTTCGGTTTCCGACTTGAAGTTCTCAGGCCCAGGCACATCAGGCATCGGCAACTGATGATGGAAACCCTCCTCGTCGTATTGAAACGAGGCGGCGCAACTGAAGATCGGTTTGCCCTTCTGAATCGCCGTCACTCGCCGCGTGCTGAAACTACCGCCGTCGCGGATCCGGTCAACCTGATAGACCACCGGCAAGCTGGCATCGCCTGGGCGGAGGAAATAGCCGTGCATGGAATGCACATGGCGGCTCGCTTCCACCGTACGGCTGGCCGCCGATACACACTGACCTAGCACCTGGCCGCCAAACAGCTGGCGAAAGCCCAGATCCTGGCTGCTGCCGCGGTACAGGTCTTCCTCGATGGCTTCGAGGCTCAGCAGCGAAACCAAATTCTTCAGCACCTGAGTCATGCACCCTCTCTATCTACGCAAGGTGTGGCGCCGCTCATGGGTGGCCGCGCGCACAAAATTTGCGGCAGGCCGAGTGCGAGCCCGAACTGCCGATGAACAAATGGTAATGGCTTTAGCGCCGGCTGTCGGCACTTGCCGGTTGATCATCGCCCGACAGCGCCGAATCGGCCCCTATCTCCCTGTTGGCAAAGCGCTTTTCTGCTGCGCGCGCCAGCTCGCCTGACTAAGCCGATAGAGCACATGCCGGCGCAGTGGATGCCCATCCGGCAGCAACGGATGCTGGAAATCCTGCTCGACCTGATGCTGCATGCCGAGGCGCTGCATCAGTGCCTGTGAGGGCAGGTTGGCCGGCACGGTAAAGGCCAGCACCTCGCTCAACTGCAACACGTCAAAGGCATGGGCCAACACCGCTTCGGCCGCCTCCAGGGCGTAGCCTTGGCGCCAGTGAGCCCGCTGCAAGCGCCAGCCGATCTCCACCGCCGGGGTAAAAGCAGCCTCGAAGCCCACCTGCTGTAACCCCAGGCTACCGATCAGGCCCGGCTGCTCGCGGCGCTCCAGCACCCACTGACCGAAGCCGTGCAGAGCAAAGTGCGCCTGGATGCGTCGGGCCATGGCATCGCTCTGCGCCCGGCTCATGACTCCAGGGAAGTGGCGCATCACCTCGGGGTCGGCATTCAGCGCGGCAAACCCACGCAGGTCCTCGGTGCGCCAGCCGCGCAAACGCAGACGCGGTGTATGCAGTTCAATTTCAGCCATGTTCCATCCAATCTGTGCGCCTACTGATGATCGCCCGCCTCTCAGACCAGCGCCCCATTTGCTGCGCCACCATCCTCGGCACTACACCCCATGAGCGCCCCGCCGGCCTTATCAGTTGACCTGCGGCAAGCAAAACCGACAACGCCAACACCAGCGATTGCACGGGCCAATTCGAGCCCTTACTTTGGTCGCATTGGCCCAGATCGGCACGCCATTCATGCTGTCGTGGCCCAGTCTAAACTGAGCGGCGGCGCCCCACGCATACGCCATACTGCACTCCTTACCAGCAAAGCGAATTGAGCATGCCTGCGACCCGTAATCTTTCGACCATTCTGGTGCAGACGCTTGAACAAGCGGTCGATGGTGTCGTCCTGATCGACAGTGACATGCGCGTCCTGCTGTTCAACCAGGCTGCCGAACGACTCTGGGGCATCCCGCGCGCGAGCATTATCGGCCATGACGCCAAGACGCTACTGCCCGCAGAATTGCGCGAGCAGGTGAGCCAATACGGCAGCGGCGATCACACCCTGCCAATCGAGCGCCTAGATGGCCAGCGGCGCTGGATCAGCATGTCGCTCTCACGCATCGAGGCCGACGGTGAGGTGCTCTACACCGCTTTTATCAAGGACATTAGCGCGCAGCACCAGCAAACCGAGCAGCTGCGCCTGCTGTCGTTGGTGGTCGACCAGACCGATAACGCCATCCTCATCACCGATGCCGAGTGGCGCATCATCTATAGCAACAGCGGTTTCACCCGTCTGTTCGGCTACGCCACCGAGCAAGCCATGGGCAGCAGTCCCGCGGCAGTCATTGCGCCCTATCTGCAGCCGGCAGCACTGGAGGCGTTGCACGCGCAACTGCGGGCAGGCCAGCCCTACGGCAGCGACGAGCTGGCCTACTGCGCCGACGGCCAACGCATCTGGTGCAATGTGACGGTCAATCCAATCCTCGATCCGCTCGGCGTGCTGACCAACACCGTGGCGGTGTTCACCAACATCACCCACTCGAAAATGCACGAAGTTCTGCAGAACCGCATGCTTGAAGCCATGGTTCATGAGGACCCGCTAGAAGCGCTTATGGAAAAGGCCTGCCGCGAAGTCGAGCGGATTGCCCCAGAGGTCACCGCCTCGATCCTGCGCGTCAGCCGCGAAGGCCTGCTCCATCCGCTGGCCGGTCCCAGCCTGCCGGCCAGTTACTCCCAAGCCCTGGAAGGCGTGTCCATCGGCCCGTGTGTCGGCTCCTGCGGCACCGCCGCCTATCGCGGCGAGCCAGTGCTGGTCAGTGATATCGCCAGCGATCCGCTGTGGGCCGAGTTCAAGGCCCTGGCGTTGCCCATCGGCCTGCGCAGTTGCTGGTCGACACCGATCAAGAACAGCAAAGGCCGGGTGCTCGGCACCTTCGCCTTCTACTACCGCGACCCCCGCGGCCCCAGCGCCTTTCACCAGCGCCTGATCGACGTCATCGTGCACCTCTGCTCACTGGCCCTGCAGCGCGAAGAGAGCCGCAGCCAGATTCGCCAACTGGCGTTCTACGACAGCCTTACCGAGCTGCCCAACCGCAGCCTGCTGCATGCCAAAGCCGACCAGGCGCTGGCCGAGGCCGAGCGCAGCAAGACCCCCTTGAGCGTGCTGTTTGTTGATCTCGACCGCTTCAAGCAGGTCAACGATTCCCTCGGCCACCCGGCCGGCGACGAACTGCTGCGTCTGGTGGCTAAGCGCCTCACGGCACACCGTCGGCACTGCGACATCGTCGGCCGACTATCCGGTGACGAGTTCGTTCTGGTCTTGCCGCAATGCGACAGCCAGCAGGTCAGCGAGGTGGTGGAACAGCTCAAGGCCACCCTCAGCCAGCCCTGCCAGCTGAACGGTACGACCCTGTGCCCGTCGGCCAGCATCGGCATCAGCCTGTACCCGCTGGACGGCCACGACATGGGCACCCTGGTGCACCGTGCCGACATGGCCATGTACCAGGCAAAAAGCGCCGGGCGCGGTCATTTCAGCTTCTTCAGCCACGAATTGAACCTGCTGGCCCAGGAGCGCCTGGCCCTGGAAAGCGCTCTGCGCGAAGCCCTTGAGCAGGACCAATTGCAACTCCACTACCAACCACAGGTAAACATGCCAGACGGCCTACTGTATGGCGTCGAGGCGCTAGCGCGCTGGCACCACCCACAGTTTGGTGAAATATCCCCAGCGCGCTTTATTCCCCTGGCCGAAGAGTGTGGCCTGATCAATCAACTGGGGCTCTGGGCGGTACGCGAAGCCTGCCGGCAGCTGGCCCAATGGCGCCGCCAGGGTCTGCGAATTCCAGCGGTATCAGTCAACCTGTCGCCAACCAACTTCCACAACCTCGACCTGCCCGGCATGGTCGCCAGCACCCTGACCGAGTACCAGCTACAGGCCAGCGACCTAACCCTGGAAATCACTGAAAACGTGCTGTTGGACACCAACCCCAGCACCCTCAAGACGCTCGATGAAGTGCATGCCCAGGGCATACGCCTGTCTCTAGACGACTTTG
>NKIE01000040.1 GCA_002256055.1 Pseudomonas sp. PGPPP3
TGTCTTCGGTGGTGTAGACGTTCTGCCCGTTGGCATTCACCAGGCGCTCGTACTCCACGCACTTGGCCCCGTGCATAAACACGCCGAGGTTGGTGCGGCCGAAGTACTGGTCGAGCTTGGCGTGGGTCACTGGCAGCAACTGGTCGTGGCGGAACAGGCGGCTGAGGGCGCCGGCCATGCGTTTGCACGAGGTGCTGTCGGGGTGCTCATGGCGCAGGTCGTGCTCGCCGGGGCAGCGCTCGTCGGCGCTGTAGTCGAAGCTGGCGAACAGGCGGTCCATCAGCGCATGCAGGGCATCGGCCTGCACCGTGCCGGCGGAGAACTCCAGCAGCTCGCGGTTCAGGCCGTTGACCAGCAGCGCGGCCACTTGCAGGCGCATCTGCGCAGTGCTGGAGCCGATCACGAACGGCTGGAACTGCGAGAACAGCACGCCGTCCAGCTTGGCGCGGCCATTGGCATGGGTCAGATGGCCGCCGAGCAGGGACATGCCCAGGGAGGCCGAGCCGACGCAGTGGCTGAAGCAGAACAGACTGCCGGGCAGGGCCGGTTGTTCACCCTGTTCGGCCTGCAACTGGCCGAGGATATGCTCGATGGCGGCAGGGATTTCCCCGGCGGCGATATCGTCCATGCTGGAGAACTGCGCCGAGGCGCGCAGCCACGGGCTGACCCGGTATTCCAGCAGCCACACGTCCCAGCCCTGGGCGTAGAGCATGGCCGCCAGGCTGCGCGGGCCGAGCTCTTCTGCGACAAAGGGCAGGGTGTTTTGGGCAAAACCGTTGAGCAGCATGATCGACTTGTAACGGCGTTGACCGTCGACCACCTGGGACTCGACCTGGTTCTGGGCATAGCGCACCAGGCCGACGCGGATCTGCTCGCCGGCTGGCTGCTCGGCATGCAGCGGTACGTGCAGGCATACCGGTGCTTGCGGCGCGATCTGCCGGCCGTCGGCCAAGGGCAGGGACGGATAGAAATCCTGTTGCAGCTCGAACACGCCGGTGTCGGCGGCCAGGGCTGGGTCGTTGGCGGGCAGGTCGTTGCGGTAGTCCGGCAGGCGGAAGTCCAGCATCCGGCTGCTGATCAGGTAGCGGGCAATCAGTAACGGGTAACTGGCCATGGCCGTCAGGGCGTTGACGGTGTCGGTGCCGTCCAGCAGCTGCGGGGCGATGCGCCGCACCATCTCGGGGATGTCCATGGCCAGGCGGCCGCTGGCCAAAGGCTGGGATTCACCCTGGCGGTACAGCTGAATGTCCAGCTCGGTCAGTTGCGCCCAGACGCTGCGGCGCGGCAGCACCGGCCAGCCGCCGTGGCGCCATTTACCCAGCAGCCAGCGGCCCAGTTCGGCCCACTCGGCGGCTGGCTGGATCAGTTTGCTGCCGCGCAGCTGGTAGTTCTGCTGGCTGTCGCTGAGCTGCAATTGATAGTCGAAGCTGCGCGCCGCGCTGGCGTGCCAGAGCAGTCGTGCCCCGCTCAATAGGTTGTGCCACAGGCCCGGAGCGTTGGCCGGCTTAGCCCGGTGGCGGTCGGGCAGCCAGCGGTTGATCACGTAGGTCAGGCCGGCGCGGGCAAAGCGGCTCAGGCGCGCCGTGGGGCTGTCGGCCAGGGCGCGGAACAGCTCGACGTGGCCACTGCGCACCTGCAGGATCAGCGCGGCCTGGTCGGGACGGTCGATGACCAGGCGCGAAGCGGTCAACTGCTGGTCGGCGCTGAAGGCAATGGCGGTAACCCGGTGCGCGGGGCTGGCCCACAGGCGTTGCCAGTCCGGTACGTCCATCTGCAGAAACAGCGCACCGTCCAGCTGCTGGGGGGCGCTGCCGGGTTGCTCCTGCCAGGTCAGCGGGCCGCGCAGCACCTCGGCGAGAACTGCGCCGCTGCTGACCGGCTGGGTCCGCTCGAACGGCGGTGGCACCTGCGGGTAGGCCGGCAGGCTGACCGCATTGGGGCGGCCTGCAGGCAGTTCGGCCAGGGTCAGGCGACAGGCGCGTTCGGCCAGGGCGGTGATGGTCAGCAGCGGGTTGACTCCCAGGGAGCTGGGGATAATCGAACCGTCCAGCACCTGCAGGCTGGCGTGCACGCTGCCGTCCTGACGAAACACCTGGCCGCGCTCATTGACCACGCCGTCTTGCACCCCATCGGCCATCCGGCAGCCACCCAGCGGGTGCACGGTGACCCAGCCGGCTTCTGGCGCGGGGCCGCTGAGCACCTGGGCGATGTCGTCTGGCAGCACGCCGGAGGCCGGGTTGGGCAGAAACTCGCCGCCGATTTGCTGGATGCAGGCCATGCGCTGGCGATGCAGCTGCGGCGCCGGGTCGGCGGCCTGGGCCGGCCAGCTCCAGTTCAGCCGCGCGCCGGGGTCGTTGAGGGTGGCCTGGCCGGCGGCTGAGTCGTGGCCCATGCCGAGCAGGGCCAGGCTGCGCTGGATCAGCTGTGGGTCGACTGCCAGTGGGTCGTGGCCCGGGCGGCTGCGCAGGCCGAAGCGGTTGAGTTGCGGCAGCACGCCAAGGGTGCTGAGCAGTTCGTTGGCCAGCGGCGCGAGCAGGCCGGGAATGCCGCCGTCTTCGATGATGGTGCTGCGGCGGTGGTCGGCGTGATCGTGAAAGCGGATCACCGCGCTGATGGTCGGCCCGCTGCTGTTGGTGGCGCCCGCTACGCTGCTGCGGCCAATGCCGTCGGCTATGTCGGGCAGGGCATAGGCGGCGCAGAGGTCGTCGCCGTTGGCGGAAATCCCCTGGCCAAGCCAGGCGCTGGCCACATCCAGGCCCTGGCGTTGGGAGCGCAGGAGAATTTCGCTGGAGCCGAAGGTGCCGGCGCTGAGGATCACCCGCGCGGTGCGGATGCTGAAGCCGTAGTGCTTGATCTCGGCGGCCCCGTTGCGCTGCAGGGCGCCCCACTGCGCGCGCTCGCTGGTGCGCACGCAATGCACGCGCCAGGGGTGGCGGACGTCGCTGGGCACGTGCTCGACGGACAGCACGCTGACTCGGGTGAATAGCCGTGCGCCGGCCTGACAGGCACGCGGCAGGTAGGTCTTGTCCAGGCTCAGTTTAGCCTGGTGGTTACAGCCGGATACGCAGTTGCCGCAGCCCACGCAGGCGGCGCGCGGGCCTTGGGCCTGGGATGGGGTGGCGCTGAACTCGATGGCCAACGGCACGTCTTCGCAGCTGACACTTAACAGCGGGCTGGTACTGGCGCTGGCGGCGGCGCGGCCGATCTGTTGCAGGCGCTGGTACTTGGCCGTGCGTTGCGGCACGCACGTGCGGCTGGCGGCCTGGGAGGCCGGTGTCTGCACCTGCAGGCCGGCGCTGGCGCGCTGGAAGTCTTCGTCCAGGTTGGCACTACGAATCGCTTGCGGCCAGGGGCTGTGGGCGAACACCCGTGGGTCGGGGCGCAGGGCCACGGCAGCGTTGATCAGGCTGCCGCCGCCCAGGCCATTGCCGAGCAGGGCCGAGGCGCGCTGGCCGAGGCGGAAATCGAACAAGGCGTCTTCATTGCCGACGGCATTGGCACCTTGGTTGGCATGTAGCTCGGCGCGGATAAAACCGCCGGTCTGGCTGAGGTCGCTAGGGAACTCGCCGGCCAGGTATTCGTTGCCGCGCTCCAGCAGGGCCACGCTCTGACCATGCTCGGCAAAGCGCAGGGCCGCCACTGCACCGCCATAGCCGGAACCGACCACCACCACGTCGGGGCAGTAGGGGTTATCCGCGGCCTGGCTGAGGCTGAGTAAGTGTTCGACGTCCTGTGCGAGCCACTGCATGGGGCTGACCTCCCTGTTCCGGTTGTGGGTGTCACCTGTTGCTGGCGCTGCAGCACTCGGCCGCCGGGCGACGCAGCGAGTGTAACTGTCACGTGTGGAAAAAGTTCAGGGCTGGAGCCAGGTCACGGATTGACGGATGATAGGCCGCTGTTTTGGGGCGTGTGAGGCCGATGATGTTGCGTAGCTGGACTTTGCTGTTGATGACCCTGGTGCTGGCCATGGCTGGTTGCAGCGTGCACCCGCCGGTGGCGCTGTATCAGCTGGATGGCGGTCAGCCACAGGTGCCGACGGCCACTGACGGCGCGCTGGTGCTGCTGGGGCCGCTGACCCTGGCCGATTACCTGCAGCGCGGCGAGCTGTTGCAGCGCCAGGCCGATGGCAGCCTCAGTGTGGCCAGTGAGGCGCAATGGGCCGGCAGCTTGAATGCGGATGTCGAGCAGTTGTTGTTGCGTCAGCTGGCTGGGCGCCTGCAAACGCCGAATATCCTCCTGGCCCCGGCAGGGCCTGGGGTGAATGCCGACTTGCAAGTGCAGGTCAGCATCAGTCGCCTGGATTCCGGGCCACAGATGCCGGCGGTGCTGCATGCGCAATGGCGTTTGCTGGACAAGGCCGGTCAGCTGCAGGGCAGCCGTCTGCTGCAGCTGGAACAGGCGCACCAAGGCAGCCTTGCCAGCCAGGTGCAGGCGCAGAGTCGGTTATTGCAGCAGTTGGCCGAGCAATTGGCGACGGCGGCGGTGACGGCCTTGAAGGTGCCCGCAGCGACCAATCCGACGAATAAGCGTGTCGCCCCGGCGCGTAAAACCACCCCGTTGCCGCCGGCACCGCCCGTAGCGCCGGCCCAAGGGGCAGTAGAAGTGTTTCGCTTCTAAGGGCGGTTCAGGCGTGGGAGCTGGCGTCGTGCATGCGCGCCAGTTGGCGCTCCAGCAGGGCCGGATAAGGATCGAGTAGACGCTCCACGCAACTGGCCCCTTCCGGGCTGGCGATGGCGCGGATACGTACGCGTTGGCGCAACAGTGCATCGTCGCCAATTTCCCGTGCCACCAACAGCAGGTTGCGGCTGTGCTGGGACAGAGCCAGGGCATCCTGGGCGCTGTCGCTGAGCAACAGCTCGCCCTGGCTGAGGTCTTCCAGGCCGTTGCCGAGCGTCAGGCCGAAGCCCGCCGTCGCAATTATGCCGCTGTCGGCCACCTGGATTTGCAGGGCGTGGCCCAGGGCGCGCATCAGCTCACCGCAGCAAATCGCATGGGTCAGGTAATCATCACCGCTGTCGCGCTGGTGAAACAGCATCAGGCTGCTGCCGTCGCTGAGGGTGTGTAGCTGGCCTTGATACAGGCTGGCTGCCTGGTCCAGGCAGTCACGATAGCGCTGCAGCAGGTCCATCAGGCGTGAGCGGGGCAGGCGGCGCAATTGCTCTTGGGCGCCCAGTTGCATGGCCAATACGGCGCTTGGGCGCTGAATCTTGGCGGCCGGCAGCAAGGGCGATTCGGCGCTGCTGTGGTCGCGCAGGTCGGCAAACGGATCGTCTTCTTCGTCATCTAGCGGCGCGGCGCTGAAGTCGTCGCGATGCGGCTCGTGGCTATCGAATTGCGGGTCGTGCAGGTCGCGTACGGCAAACTCTTCGTGCTCATCCTCGTGGTCGTCGAAGCTGATCTCGTGTTCGTCGTCATCGTCATCGCGGTCGCGATAGGCTGGTGTAGCCTGGGTTTCGATCTTGATCGGCACCAGGCGCGCTTGCAGTTGGCGCGCCAGATCGCCGATTTCGTCCTGGCGGCCAGCGCCGGGAGCCGGGTCATCGGGGTCGCGCAGCCAGACGCGCAATTGCAGCAGCGGGGTGGAAATATGCCGGCCCAGGCGCAGCGACAGAGACATTGTCAAGGCCAATAGAATCAGGCTGAGCAGGCCCATGCTTTGCAGGCTGATGGTCATTGGCTGCTGGAATTGCTCGGTGTCGAGGCTAATGCGCAGGTGCCCGGCGATTACTTCTTGAAAGGTGATCGGCGTCGAGTACAGCCCTTCGGTTTCGCCCAGCAGGCCTTGTTTGGGGCGCGAGCCGGCTTCGGCGAGGATGCGGTTATCGACGCTGTAGATGGCTGCGTGGGCCACCAGCGGATTTTTTTCCAGGTTGTTGAGCAGGATGTTGAGGCTGAGGATGTCGTTGGACACCAGCAGTTCGGTGGCCGAGGCGGCTGTCTGCACAATCAGGCTCTGGCCGAGGGCGTCGGCCTGCTGCTGCATGGCCTGCTTGAACTGCATGCCCATCACCCAGGCGTAGATCACCAGCGCCAGCGCTACCAGCAGCAAGCTGTGGCTGGCGATGCGCAGGGCCAGGGGCACGCGCCGCTGGCGCAGGGCGTGGAAGATCAGCAGGAAGAAGTTATCGGGTTTGACGGATGCGGGCCGGTTCACGGGGCTCGGCTCTTATTGAGGAAATTGCCGCGCAGTATAGCGAGCCAAGGGGGGAGGGCAAAGCACCGGGCATGCCCGGCGGCCGCGGAAAATGGTTAGAATGTGCGCCTTTTCCTCTGCGGGGAGCCTACCTTGCGCGAAATCGTCCTGATTAACATCACCGGTGAAGACCGTCCCGGTCTGACTGCCGCGATTACCGGTGTGCTGGCCCAAGGCGGGGTGAATATCCTCGACATCGGCCAGGCGGTCATCCATGACACCCTGTCGTTCGGCATTCTGGTGGAAATCCCGGATACCGAGGCAGCGTCCTCGGTGCTCAAGGATGTGCTGTTCACCGCTTACAAACTGGACCAACAGGTGCGCTTCACACCGGTGGCCGAGGCCGATTACCAGCAATGGGTCGGTGCCCAGGGCAAGCCCCGGCATATCGTCACCCTGCTGACGCGCAAGGTCACGGCCGAGCAGCTGCAGCGGGTGAGCACCATCACCGCGCGCTACGGCTTGAACATCGATCATATCGATCGGTTGTCCGGGCGCATGCCGCTGGATACCCCGGAGAGCCAGGGTAAGGGCTGTATCGAATTCTCGGTGCGTGGCGAGCCGGCCGATCCGGCGGCCCTGCGTGCAGAGTTCCTGAGCGTGGCCCAGGAACTGAATGTCGACATCGCCTTCCAGCGCGACTCGCTGTTCCGACGTAATCGGCGTTTGGCGGTGTTCGATATGGACTCGACGCTGATCGAGGCGGAAGTTATCGACGAGCTGGCCAAGGCCGCCGGAGTTGGCGAGCAGGTGGCAGAGATCACCGAGCGGGCGATGCGCGGTGAGCTGGATTTTCGCGCCAGCTTCAAGGAACGTCTGGCCCTGCTTAAGGGCTTGCCGGAGTCGGCGTTGGAAGAAGTCGGTGCCAGCCTGCGCCTGACCGAAGGTGCCGAAACTCTGTTCGCCGAGCTCAAGCGCCTGGGTTACAAAACCGCCATTCTGTCTGGCGGCTTCAGCTACTTCGCCCAC
Source organism: Pseudomonas sp. PGPPP3 (assembly GCA_002256055.1). Classification (GTDB taxonomy): domain Bacteria; phylum Pseudomonadota; class Gammaproteobacteria; order Pseudomonadales; family Pseudomonadaceae; genus Aquipseudomonas. Next base: position 7,163 of record NKIE01000040.1, read on the forward strand.
CAGTTGCAGGCCAAGTTGGGCATTGATTATGTGTTCGCCAACGAACTGCAGATCGTCGACGGTGCGCTGACTGGCGTGGCGGTAGAGCCGATCGTTGATGCCCAGCGCAAGGCTGACCTGCTGCGCGAGCTGGCGCACAAAGAAGGCCTGCGCCTGGAGCAGACAATTGCTGTTGGCGATGGTGCCAATGACTTGCCAATGCTGGGGTTGGCGGGCTTGGGTGTGGCGTTCCGCGCCAAGCCGCTGGTCAAACAGTCGGCCAAGCAGGCGATTTCCACCCTGGGTCTGGACGGTATTCTCTATCTGCTGGGCTTTCGCGACCGCGACGGCCACGATTGAGCCACGTGCATCGCCAATAAAAAACCGCCTTTCGGCGGTTTTTTATTGCTGCGAAAATTACTCGTCGCCGGCGGAGAAGTCGTAATCCATCGACTGGGTCGGCCCTTGCAGGTAGTAGCCCTGAATGTAGTTGACCCCGGCCTGCCACAAGGTGGCCAGCACGCTAGCACTTTCGACATAGGGCACGATGGTCAACTTGGCCTGGGCGTGCAGGCTGGCGAGCAGGGTTTTCAGGCTTTCCTGATGTTCGGCGCTGGACAGGTCCTGGGTGAAGGAACCGTCGACTTTGACGAAATCGACGTTCAGGTGCTTGAGCGTATTGAACGGATTCAGTGAGCAGCCGAACTGGCTCAGGGCGATCTTGCAGTGCAGTTCCGCCAGGCCCTGGGTCAGGGTTTTAGCCTGCTTCAGGTAGGCAATGGCGTCTGGTTCGCTGAGCTGGAAGACCAGGGCGTCAGACGGTAGGCGCGCGGCTTTGAGGGCTACGCTGAGCCATGGCAGCAGCGTCTGATCCTGCAAGCTGGCGCTCGACAGGTGGACGAACAGGCGTGTGCTGTGGCCTTTGCTGCGGTGCTCGGAGAGCAGCTTGATGGAGTTGAGGATCACCCAACGGTCGATCTTCTCGGCCAGCCCGGCATCCTTGGCGGCATTGAGGAAGTCGTCCGGTGGAACTTCTTCCCCTTGCGGGCTAAGCATGCGCAGGAGCACTTCGTAATGCTCATGGCTGTCGCCACGCAGACTGATAATGGGTTGGAACAGCAGGCGGAAACTGTTGTTCTCCAAGGCTTGCTGGAGCATGGCGACGATGCTGCCACGGCTGGCAGCAGCTGCCAGTTCGTCCGCTGCGTTGAACAGTTTGAGGGCATTGCCACTGGCCAGTTCATCGGCACAGCGGTGGGCGCGGTCGACGACATCTTGCCCGCGCGGAGTTTTCTCGTTGAGACTGGCCACGCCGATCGACAGTGTGGTCTGCAGGGTGCGGCCGTTGACGTCGAATAGGTGCCCTTCGACTTTTTTCAACAGTTCCTGGAGGCTTGGCTGACTTTGCTCTGCGCTCTGGCCGATGATCAGGGCGCTGAACACGTCGTCACCGAAACGGGCCAGCTGAGTATTGCCGGTAAAGTGGGCGCGCAGCAGGTTGGCCAGGTCGGTCAGCAGCAGGTCGATGCCGGCCAATCCGGTCTCGGCCAGCAGGCTGGCGTAGCGGTCCAGGCGGATATACGCCAGGGTGGCGGCTTGCCCGGCGTTGACTGCACGCTCGGCGGCGGTGTCCATCAACTCAAGGAAATGGGTGCGGTTGTAGAGGCCGGTGACCAGATCCTGACTGCTGATTTCACGCAGTTTTTCTTCCAGTTCGGCGTTGCCGGTTTCGGCGCGGATGACCACCTGGATGCAGGGCTCGGCGTCATAGGTGGCCGGGGAAAAGGTCATCCGTGCGGCAAAGGTCTGACCGTTGGCCTTGACCCCGGTGCAGGCCAATTCTGCATGGCCTTCGGCGCTTTGGTAGTTCTTCAGGAAGTCCTTGAAGCTGGCCTGGTCGCTGCTGGCGATCAGGTCAATCATCGGCATGCCTTCCAGCTCGTCGCCGTCTTCGTAGCTGAACATGTCGAGGTAGGCGCGGTTGGCGTAGATGTGCATGCCGTCATGCACATAAGTGATGGCGTCTACGGAGCTTTCCAGCAGCAATTGGCAGCGCTTTTCAGCTTCGCGCAGGGCCACTTCGGCCACTCGGCGGGCGCGGCGTTCGTCGAGGTTGGCCAGTTCACGATTGGCCACCAGAATCAGGCGTTCGTCTTCGCCTTGCGGCAGCGCATCTTGAGCGCCCAAAGCCAGGGCCTCGGTAATGGCATCGGAGTCGTTGCCCTCGGTCAGCTGGATAAAGGGAATATCCTTGGCCTGACGACGAATTGCGGTGATGGCTTCGTTGGGGGCTAGGTGTTCGCTGCCAGGCGCGGCAATCAGTAAATCCCAGCTTTGCTGCAGCGCTTGCGCCAGGTCATCGCTGGAGACCAGGCGATGTACACGGGTGGCCCGTCCTGAGTTACGAAACAGGCTGACCAGGCGTTCCGCCTCGTTTTGCGAGTCTTCGAGAATCAGCAGGCGGATGGTTTTTTTTTCGATGGCCATGGCGTGTAGTTAAAACCTTTGAATAGCAGCTGTGCGCTTAAGGGTTGGTTGTCACACGTCCTAAGGGTGCGTGTGGCCAGCCTTAATGGCGCATCTTCGCCTCTCTCGCCGGGCCTGATGGTGTGGATGTTAGTGGCGCTCAGGCGCTGGGCGTTGCGCCGGACGGGCGCTAAAAGGCGACAAATGGAAGTCGCCCGGAATCTACAGCGACTTCCAGAGTGAGTCAAAGTCTTCCTCGCCCGCCTGGCTACTCGCTTCTGGGGCTGTGACGGATTTCCCTTGGAGTGCGTTGCTCAGCTCTACGCTGCGGTATTCGAACTGGCTGAAACTACCCGTGCTGGCGTGTTTGTGGGTGAGTACGGCGCGTTGCTCGACGCCATGGAGGTTGATCAGCACCTTATTGCCTTCTTGGAAGGGTAGGCGTGGTGTGATCAGACTGGCAGGGCGAGAGATGGCGGCGATTGCCGGTAGCAGCAGGGCGCGCAGGAATTGACTGCTTTGCTCGGTTTTACGCATCAACTGCAGGCCGCAGGGTTGTGCGTGGGGGGCGACCAGCTCAATACCCATCTGCGTACCGCCACCGCGTACCTGACGTATCCAGCGCACGACCGCCACGCTCCAGGCTTGGTTGGGGCTGTCTTGCAGGCTGAGGATTTCGCCAGCTTGCAACTGTCCGGGAACTTCCTTGGGCCAGGCCAGGCAGTAGCCGCCAGGGCTATGGTTGACGATTGGCAGGGTGAAGGTCGGATACAGCTCTGGTTCTGCCGCCTCGGTCTCATCCTGGGTGTCACTGGCCGACTTTTGGTACTGGATTTCCTCCATCGGCAAGCCTGGTTCCCAGCGGGTAATGCGCTGGGCATCAAAGGCTGCGCCCCAAACATCCGGGCCACTTTCAGTGGTGCTGGAGGTGAATTTGGCGACTTGCAGTTCTTTCTTCAATACATCGGCAAACAAACGGCGACCGGCTAGGTAGTAGTGGGCCGAGCTCATGCCGATGCTTAGGGTTAGGCTGCCATTGCCATTGTTGCGCTGGAAGGTGCGTTCGGAAATGTCGCCCCAGGCGGCACTCAGGTGCTGCAGTACGTCCAGGTTAAAACCTTCGTTGACCTGCAACTGTGACTGAGCTCGGTTGTCGGCGGGCAGTAGCAGGTATTCCTTGATCGCGTCCACCAGGGCTTGCGGGTCGAGCCCCAGTAACTTCGGTAACTCGGCAGACGGAAACAGTGATTTGTAACGCGGTGGTCCGTCCATTAACGGAGCAATGGCGAACAGGCTGTTGGGTAAGCTGGCCGGCTGTAGGGTGACCAATTTACACCAGGGCTCTAGAGCCGCGGCCAGCGCGGCAATACCGCTTTGGCGCATCTGGTTGCAGCGTGCACAACCGATCAGCAGGGCGGTCTTGTAGGTTTGCTCAAGGCTTAAACTGAGGTTGTGACGTGCTTGTTCGTCGCGTACGGCGAGGTTTTGCAGATTCTGGTTGAGGCCGATTTGATAAAACTGGTGCAACTCCAGCCACAGGCCTTCCGGCACTGGGCAGTATAGCTGGGTGGCACGTACCAAGGCGCCGCAGAGGCTGTGGGCTGCACGCTGCAGGGCAGTTGTCAGGCGCTGCTGGCCGTCGCGGCTCTGGTTGCCGGCTTCCTGGCTGATGATCAGTTTGTAGCCGGTGGCCAGGTGGTTTTGCAGGGCTTGGCAGAGGTTGGCAACCTTGCGCGGGCGTTCATCCAGAACTACTGCCTGATTGAGAAAGTGCCGCTCCAGATTCTGGCAGACGTAGTAAATATCGGGGCGCAACAGCTCCAGCAGTTGCAGGCGCGTGTCGCTGGAGGTGATCAGTTGGTTGAGTTCAACCAGTGCCTGATACAGCAGGCGGGCTGTTTCACCTAAGTTGGCTTTGGGCAGGTCGGCTACCCAGCGCTTGAGGTCGCGCGGGCTGGCATCACAGAAGGTCAGGCTGTGCTTGTTGGGCGTAGGCACGCGTAGCAGCAGATGGGGGCTCTGTTTATCCATGTAGCTTGGAGGCTCCGCCGGTCGGAGCCGGGCGTGTTGTGATAAGAGTTGTTCTAGCCGAACTCTAGCAGTATCCGCGTGCCTGTGCGCACATCCCAGGACGGGTCGGTGGTTGGCCTCGAAGCCAGTACGCGTTCAACCCGTCCGATTGGCCGATGGCGCAATCTCGCGGGTTGTCTTGCTTGGTTGGCGGGCGATGCTTAGACCGGTGCAGCGCTCATGCGCTGGCCCATGCGCACGGGAGTGCCTGCGGCCAACTCGGCGGCCCACTTTACCTGCTCTGGGCCAAACAACACGATGGCGGTGGAGCCCAGCTTGAAGCGGCCCAGTTCGGCGCCTTTTTCCAGGCTGATAGGTGCGCGCGCAGCCTCGTCGTAACGGGTGGTTTTCAGCTCGCGCTTGGGTGGGGTGACCAGGCCGGCCCACACGGTTTCGACGCTGGCGACGATCATCGCGCCGACGAGGACGACGGCCATTGGCCCGCGCTCGGTATCGAACAGGCAGACCACGCGCTCATTGCGGGCGAACAGTTCAGGGACGTTTTCGGCGGTGGTCTGGTTGACCGAGAACAGCCGGCCGGGGACGTAAACCATCTCGCGCAGGGTGCCGGCCAGCGGCATGTGCACGCGGTGGTAGTCCTTTGGTGAGAGGTAAATGGTGGCGAACTCACCGCCCATAAAGGCTGCGGCGCGCTCGTTGTCGCCACCTAGCAGCTCCAACACGCTGAAGCTATGGCCTTTGGCCTGGAAGATACGACCATGCTCGATCGGCCCAAGCTGGCTGACCGCGCCGTCGGCGGGGCAGAGGATGGC
>NKIE01000830.1 GCA_002256055.1 Pseudomonas sp. PGPPP3
CGGTCTTGGTCCGTTCCAAATGTCCCTTCACAAGCGCTTCGCGGACGTAAATCCGCTTCTTCTCGATATCGACATTCTGCCACCGCAGGGCATCGATCTCACTTGATCGTAGGCCTGTGAAGAACCGCACCACAAAGTAGTCGTGAAAGTCTGGACGGATCACTTCCAAGAACGCGAAGACCTCTTCGAGACTAAACGGCTCGACTTCCGGGCGTTGCTGCTTGAGCATTTTGATCTTCGACCACGGATTTTGAAACTCAAATCGATCAGCCGCTTCGCTCAAGATCATGCGGAGTGGCAACATGATCTGGTTGACGGTTACAGCTGACAGCTTTTGAGCGGAATTCACGCTGTGAGATTTGTTCGCAATCGATGCCCGCAAGGCAAGAATCTGGGCTTTGGTGATTGTAGCAACCGGTAAGCCCATGAACCGCGGGATATGATAGGCATCGAGAAAACGGCGAACATGGCCACGATAACTACGCCGCCATTCGATTGATTTCTCAGCAAACCAGACCTCAGCAAACTCCTCGAAAACAGGTGTGTCGGCTTGGGCCGCAGTCCGCCTGATCTCCATTTCCGTGAACAAGCCAACCTTGTTGCTGTCAGGAAACCACTTCGCATAATCGAAGTGGCCAAGAGTGATCTCCGCCTCTATCCTTTTTGCGGCTTGCTCCAGCCGTTTGCGATTAGCGGGGCTATCCGGGAGACGCGAGGTCTCCCGGCAACGGCGGTCTTGGTAGCGAAAATCA
>NKIE01000041.1 GCA_002256055.1 Pseudomonas sp. PGPPP3
TGCTGTTGCTGCCGCGCCAGGCCCGCCAGATCGGTCGACACCACGGCCTGCAACAAGGTGCTCTCGATGCGTTCATCGCTCCAGCGGATCGGCGCCGGGGGCTGTTTTTGACTCTGGCTTTGCCCTGCCCCGCTGGCTTGCTGTTGAGCCTTTGCCACGGCGTCTTTATCGGCGGTTTCGATCAGTTGCAGCCAGGCACAGAGGCCTTTGACGATGGTCCATTCGGCGCCCCGCTCATCGGGGCTGACGTTGAATAGAAAGCTCAAGGCCACGCGCATCAAGCGCGCGACATTGTCGCAACGCTCGGTATTACGACCGAGCCAGAACAGGTTCTCGGCCATGCGGCTAGACAGATGAGTATCGTCGCGAATCAGGTCTTTGCTGGTGGTGGTGCGTGTCGACTGACGGTGCGGCGCGACCTGTGCCCGCGCCTGCACCCAGGTGTCCTTGCTGCTGCCGCCGCGCTGCATGGTGATCACCCGCGAATCCGGCCCGGTCGCCACGCGGGTCAGGCCGCCGGGCATCACCACGTAGCCGTTCGGGGTGGCGCAGGCGTACACCCGCAAGCCAATCGCCCGCGGGTTCAAGCCGACAGGTGCGCTGGTTTGCCAGACGGGTGCCTGGGACAGGCGCACCAGTTCCTGGGCCACGTAATTGCGTGGGTTGGCGCGCATCTTGGCAATCAGCGCGGTGCGCGCCTCGCCAGTCAGGTCCTGGCCGAACACCGGCAACTGGCGCAATTGTGGAAAGCTAGGTTTGATCACCAGTTGATCGAGCTTGGCGATCACCTGCTCCAGGGCCGCTGGCTCGCCGCACCACCAGGTGGCGACCGATGGCATGCGCAACTCCTCACCCAGCAGGCGCTTGCTCAGTGCCGGCAGGAAGCCCAGCAACGCGCCGGACTCCAGCAGGTTGGAGCCCAGGCTGTTGGCGATCAGCACATTGCCTAGGCGTGCGGCCTCGGTCAGGCCGGCGACGCCCAAGGCCGACTCGGTGCGTAGCTCCAGGGGATCGCAGAAGTCATCGTCGACCCGGCGCATGATCACATGCACCCGTTGCAGGCCAGACAGGGTCTTCAGCCAGACAATACCGCCGCGCACGGTCAGGTCGCTGCCTTCCACCAGCGGCAAGCCAAGGTAACGGGCGAGATAAGCCTGCTCGTAATAGGTTTCGTTGTAGGGGCCAGGCGTGAGCAAGACGATCAGCGGCGACTCGCTACCACGCAGCGGCACCCCGCCGTTGCCCGCACACTGGCGACCCCAATGGGCCAGGCTGGCGCGTAGGGTGGCGAAGAAACCCGACAGGTCCTGAACCTTCAGGTCACGCAGCAGATCGGGGAAGGTACGCGCGATCACTGCGCGGTTTTCCAGGGCATAACCGGCACCGGATGGCGCCTGGGTGCGGTCTGCCACCACCCACCATTGGCCATTGGGCGCGCGGGCCAGGTCGACGGCGTAAAAATGCAGGGCCACGTTGTCCGGATGGCGCATGCCATGGGCTGGACGCAGAAAACCGGCATGGCCGTGGATCAAGGCACTGGGCAGCAGGCCTTCCTGGAGCAAGCGCTGCTCGCCATAGACATCGCCAAGAATCTGATTGAGCAGCGTGGCGCGCTGGATCACCGCTGCCTCGATTCCGGCCCACTCGGTGTGGGGCAGAATCAGCGGCAGCACGTTCAAGTCCCAGGGCCGCTGAATGCCCTTGGCGTCGGCATATACGTTGTAGGTCACGCCGTTCTCGCGTACCTGGCTGTCCACCGCCTCCAGGCGCTGGCGCATCGACTCTGGCGACTCCTTGGCCAGGCTGGCGAGCATGGCGCGCCAATGCTCGCGGGGTTGGTTGCCTGCATCCAGCAGCTCGTCGTAGCTGTTGGGCGGCGTACGGTATTCGGCGAGTAGTTTCTTTGGCATCAACTCGATTCTTCTGCGCGCAAAGGGCGAACCCGGCCGCTACTGCAGGCCGGGTCGGTGAAGTGCATTACCAAGGCTGCCAACGCAGGTCCAGGGTCATGGGGAAGCTCGGGTTCAGCTCTTCCTTGTACACACGCATCGGCCCTGGCGTGTGGCCATGACTCCAGAAGCGGGCAAACCGGCGCGCTTCGGCGGCATTGGCGTTCACTGGCGAGCTTTCCTCGCTGCGCCCACCCGGGTGCACCACATGGTAGGTGCAACCGCCGATGGCGCGGCCGCTCCAATTGTCCACCAGGTCGAAGGTCAGTGGCGCCTGCACCTTGATGGTCGGGTGCAAGGCCGACCACGGGCTCCAGGCGCGAAAACGCACCCCTGCCACATATTCGCCCGGCACGCCGGTCGGGTGCAGCGGCAAGCGCCGGCCATTGCAGGCGATCTCGTGACGGCCATCGGTGAGGCCGCGCACGCGCAATTGCATGCGTTCCACCGAAGAGTCGACATAACGCGCGGTGCCACCGCCGGTCATCTCTTCGCCCAGCACGTTCCAGGGCTCGATGGCCTGGCGCAACTCCATCTCCACGCCTTCGTAAACCACGGTGCCAAAACGCGGGAAACGGAACTCGATAAAGGGTTCGAACCAGTGTTCTTCGAATGCATAGCCACTGGCGCGCAGGTCCTTGACCACATCGCGAATGTCCTGGGCAACGAAGTGCGGCAGCATCCAGCGGTCATGCAGCGCGGTGCCCCAGTTGACCAGCTTGGCCTGGTACGGCTCGCGCCAGAAACGTGCCACCAGGGCGCGCAGCAAGAGCATCTGCAACAGGCTCATGCGCTCGTGGGGCGGCATCTCGAAGGCACGGAACTCGACCAGCCCGAGGCGCCCGGTAGGCCCGTCCGGCGAGTACAGCTTGTCGATGGAAAACTCGGACCTGTGGGTGTTGCCGGTCAGGTCCACCAGCAGGTTGCGCAACAGCCGATCAACCATCCAGGGTTTGTCGCCGGGGTGCATGGTCGGCAGGATCTGGTCCATCTGCTGAAAGGCAATCGCCAGTTCATACAGGTTGTCGTCGCGGGCCTCGTCGACCCGTGGCGCCTGGCTGGTAGGGCCGATAAAGGTGCCGGAAAACAGGTAGGACAGTGCCGGGTGGTTCTGCCAGTAGGTGATCAAGCTCTTGAGCAAATCCGGGCGGCGCAGCAACGGGCTGTCTTCGGCGGTGGCACCGCCGAGGGTAGCGTGGTTGCCGCCGCCGGTGCCGGTGTGGCGGCCATCGAGCATGAATTTCTCAGTGCCCAGACGGGTCAAGCGCGCCTCTTCATACAGGGTCGAAACCGTGTAGACTAGTTCGTTCCAGCTGGCGGCCGGGTGGATGTTGACCTCGATCACGCCCGGGTCTGGGGTCACGCTAAGCAGCTTGATGCGCGGGTCGCGCGGCGGCTGGTAGCCCTCGATGCGCAACTTGAGCTTGAGCTTGGCGGCGCTGTGCTCGATGGCCGTGACCAGCGCCAGATAGTCTTCGATGCGCTTGAGTGGCGGCATAAAGACATGCAGACGGCCATCACGGACCTGCACACACAGAGCGGTGTGAATTACATCGGCGGGCGCCAAGGGTTTTTCCGCTGTGGCAGCCGTTTTGCGGCTGAGCACCGGGCGCTTTTCGATTTTTGCGGCGGTGGTCGCCAGGGCTTCACGCGGTGCAAAAGGATCGACGTCGAAGGTCTGCGGCATGTCCTCCGGCATCACCCAGGGCAGCGAGTTAAGCGGTAGGCGCAGACCCATCGGCGAGTCGCCTTCCAGCAGGTACAGACGCCCGCGCTTCAGTGGCCACGGACAGGTGCGCCAGGCAATGCCCAGGGCAATGTCCGGGTCCAGGGCCTTGGTGGTGAGCGGCAGCACATAGCCCACCACGGCCCCCAGGCCTTGCTCCAGCAGGCGTGCCAGGCGCTGGCGGGCTTCTGGAGCCTTGAGGTCTAGTTGCAGCGGGTCGAGGTTATCCGGCAGACCCTGCTCCAGATGGGCCTGCTGAACCACGTCTTCGTACGCAGGGATCGGGCTACTGGCCGGCAAACCGAGGATTTTGACCAGCTCGGCGGTAAAGCGCTTGGCCTCATCGGGGCCGTAACCGTCGTCATCGCCGTCGGCGGAAAACAGGCTGGCATCCAGCCACATCGGCTGGCCGTCAATGCGCCAGAACATATTCAGCGCCCAGCGCGGCAACGGCTCGCCCGGATACCACTTGCCCTGGCCGTAATGCAGCATGCCGCCGGGGGCGAAGTGGTTTTTCAAGCGCAGGGTCAGCTCGCCGGCCAGGGCGCGTTTGTGGTCGCCATGGGCTTCGGTGTTCCACTGGGCGCCGTCCATGTCGTCAATGGAAACGAACGTTGGCTCGCCGCCCTGGGTTAGGCGCACATCCTGCCGCTTGAGGTCGGCATCAACCTGCTGGCCGAGTTGGTCAATCTTGTGCCAGTCCTCATCGCTGTAAGGCTTGGTCACCCGCGGGTCTTCATGGATACGGGTGATGGTCATCTCGTGCTCGAAGGTCACCTCGGCCTTGTCGGTGAAGCCGCTGACCGGCGCCGCTGAGGACGGCAACGCCGTACAGGCCAGCGGAATATGCCCTTCGCTGGCGAGCATGCCCGAGGTGGGGTCGAGGCCGATCCAGCCGGCGCCAGGGATATACACCTCGGTCCAGGCATGCAGGTCGGTAAAGTCCACCGCGGTGCCGCTGGGCCCATCCAGCGCTTCTTGGTCGGCCGTCAGTTGGATCAGGTAACCCGAAACAAAACGCGCTGCCAGACCGAACTCACGCAGGATCTGCACAAGCAGCCAAGCGCTGTCGCGGCACGATCCCGAACCTTTCTGCAGGGTTTCTTCCGGGGTTTGCACCCCTGGCTCCATGCGCAGCAGATAAGCGATATCCGCCTGCAGGCGCTGGTTGAGCGCAACCAGGAAATTGTTGATCGGCTGGGCGTCGGGAAGGATGGCCTTGCGCGCCGCCGCCACCCACTTGCTCAGCAGCGGGCCGGGTTTGTCGGCCTGCAGGTAGGCGCCCAGCTCCACCGCTAACTGCGCCGGATAGGCGAAAGGAAACTGCTCGGCGTACTTCTCGACGAAAAAGTCGAAGGGGTTGATGACGGTCATGTCCGCCACCAGATCGACCGTGAACTCCAAGGTGCCGGACTTTTCCGGAAAGACGAAACGGCCGATGTAGTTGCCGTAAGGGTCCTGCTGCCAATTGATAAAGTGTTCCTGTGGCGCCACCGTCAGCGAGTAAGACAGGATCGGCGTGCGCGCATGGGGCGCCGGACGCAGGCGCACCTCATGGGGCGACAGGCTGACCAGGCGATCATAGTGGTAGCTGGTTTTGTGGTGCAGCGCGACACGTATGGCCATCGACGGGTGCCTTCCATGAAGGTTTACGCACGACGGCAAGCAACGCCCGGCCGCAGTGCTGGGAACGAGTTAAACCGGCGTTTGCAGAATTCATGCCCGCAGGCTCTGGGGTGCGCCTGTACGGCTGCAATCGGCCGGCTTGCGCGGCCGTCAGCAGCCATAGGACTGGGCTGCAGGCCTTATAGGGCGGGCGCTGCCCTACCCCTTGGTGGTCGGCGCCCTGCCCGGTCAGCGCTCAGAACTGGACGCGCACCAGAGTGGACAACCTGGCGCGTGCAAGTGGTGCACTGCACCACTCGCTGCACTTATATGGCGCCGCAGACGCAAACCACCCCCCGCTGCGATGGCTAAGCCCACAGGGATCGGGGAAGATTGCCAGCCAACGTGACGCCACGGCTGCGGATCAGCCGCCCCCATGCGCCGCCCAGCAGGTATCGCCATGCAATCACTTCCCGACGGTTTCCGCGCCCTGATCATCGGTGCCTCTGGCGCTATCGGCGCCGCATTGGTGGCCGAGTTGCGCAACAGGCCAGGCTGCGCCCTGGTCGTGGCCCTGCATCGGCATTCACAACCGGCCATCGACTTTGCCGATGAAGCCAGTATCGCGGCCGCAGCAGCAGAGGTGGCCGACCAAGGGCCGTTCCAGCTGATCATTAATGCCACTGGGATTTTGCATGGCGGCGACCAAACCAGCGCCGCACCGCTAATGCCAGAAAAGCGCTTGGCCGATTTGCACTACGGGCAGATGCATCAGGTCTTCCTAATCAACACCTTCGGCCCAGCGTTGGTGCTGCGCCACTTCAGCGGCTTGCTGGATCGCCAGCGCGGCATCCTGGCGTTGCTGTCGGCCAAGGTCGGCAGCATCGGCGACAACCGCCTCGGTGGCTGGTACAGCTACCGGGCCTCCAAGGCGGCGTTGAACATGTTGGTGAAAACCGCAGCCATCGAACTCAAACGCAGCCAACCGAATGCGCTGCTGCTGGCCCTGCATCCGGGCACGGTTAACTCGCGCTTGTCACAGCCGTTTCGCGGCGGTGAAATCGGCCGCAGCCCGGCCGCGGCCGCCCAGGACTTGCTGCGCGTGCTCGACCAGCAATCCGCCGAGGCCAGTGGCCGTTTTCTGTCTTACAGTGGCGAGCAGTTGCCCTGGTAACTAATGCCACTTTGTTTGACCGATGTCTGCACGGCAGCCCTGGCTAGATCCTTACACTGCTAGCCCTATTACTTGCCTCTTTGGAGCATCTGCATTTGTCCTCCGCCAAGTTTCCTCTGCGCACCGTCGGCCTGACTCTACTGGGCCTATTGCTGCTCGGCGTTTATGCCTGGCAACAGTGGCGTGGCCCGGAAGTCGCGGGCTATCGCCTGGAGCAGCGGCCCCTTGTGCAGCGGGTGGTGGCCAGCGGTGAGGTCGATAGCCAATCGATCAGCCAGATCGGCAGCGAAATCACCGGTGTGATTGCCCAGCGTTTGGTCCGTGAAGGCGATCGGGTGCAGGCTGGCGATCTGCTGCTGTCGCTTAACGATGACGAACAGCAGGCCAAACTGCGCGAAGCCAGCGCTGCCCTGCGTCAGCTCACCGACTCCAGCCGCCCGCAAGCGCAAGCCACCCTGGCCGAACTGAATGACCGCCTGGCCCAGCTGAGCCGCGAACGGCAACGCCGTGAGCAGCTGTTCAAGCGCCAACTGCTTTCCGTTGAACAGTTAGAGCAGGCACGCCAGGTCGAACTGATTGCGCGTTTGGCCCGTGACCGGGCCAAGCTGGCGGCCACCGCCCAGGCCCCCGGCGGCAGCGAAGAACAGGTGCTGCGCCAACGCCTGGCGGCGGCTGTGGCTAATTTGGCCAAGACGCAAATCTTCGCGCAGACCTCAGGTCTGGTGCAGAGCCGTGATGTAGAACCCGGTGATCTAGTGCAGCCCGGCCGCGTATTACTCACCCTCGCCCGCACCGACAGCCAGGAAATCCGTCTGCCGCTAGACGAGAAAAGCCTGGCGCCGGTGGCCGTCGGCCAGAGCGCCACGGTAATTGCCGATGCCTACCCGCAGCAGCCCCTCGCCGCGCGGGTCAGCTTTATGGCCCCGCAAGTGGATGCTGCCCGCGGTACCCTCGATGTGCACCTGGCGCTACTGGAACCGGCGGCGTTTCTGCGCCAGGGCATGACTGTTTCGGTGAGCATCGAAACCGGCCGCCGCCCACAGGCTTTGGTGCTGCCCAACGATGCCCTGCGGGCCCGCCAGGGCGAACGCGCCGAGGTGTTGCGCGTGCGTGACGGTGTGGTCGAAGTGGTGGCCGTGCGTCTCGGCCTGCAAGGCACCGGTTTGAGTGAAGTGCTCGACGGCGTGCAGGCTGGCGACCAGGTGCTTAGCGGCGACGCCGTGGCGGGCCAGCGGGTGCGCTGGCGCGAGCAGGCCATGCCCGGCAGCGGCGCGGAGTAAGCCCATGCGCCTGCACAATCCGCTGTGGACAGAATGGACCCTGGCCGTGCGCTTTCTCTTCGACAACCGCATGCAGACTCTGCTGATCAGCCTGGGGATTGCCATCGGCTGTGCGGTAATTGTGTTTATCACCGCGCTGATCACTGGCCTGCAGGCCAACGTGGTGCAACGCACCCTGGGTACCCAGGCCCATATCCGCATCCTGCCGCTGGACGAGGTCAACCACGCGCCACCTGGTCTGCCTGCCGAATGGACCCTGCAGCTGGACAACCCGCGGGCCCAGCGTCTGCGCTCGATTACCAACTGGCAGGAGGTGCGTGACCTGCTCGACCAGGACCCGCAGCTGCGCGCGGTGTCGCCGCTGATCAGTGGCCCGGCCTTGGCCCGCCGCGGACAAGCGCGCGCCTCGGTGGTGCTGATGGGTATCGATCCCGAGCGTTATGCGCGAATCATCCCCCTGGCCGACGACCTGCTCGCCGGCAGCGTCAGCATCCAGGCCGGCCACGCCTTGATCGGCAGCGAGCTGGCGAAGGATCTGGGCCTGCGCCTGGGCGACAAATTGCGTCTGGATGCCGGCGAAGGCCGCGAAGCCATCGTCGACGTCACAGGCATTTTTAACCTCGGGGTGCGTGAACTGGACACCCGCAACGTCTACCTCGACCTGAAACAGGCGCAGACCCTGCTGAACCTGCCCGGCGGCGTCAGCGTGATCGAAACCACGGTGGCGCAAATTTTCCAGGCCGACCAGATTGCCCAGCGCCTCGGGCGCCTCACCGGTTTACAGGCGGAAAGCTGGATGGCCAGCAACGGCCAGCTGCTCAATGCTCTGACGTCGCAAAGCATGACCACCCAGATGATCCGCATCTTCGTTGGCATTTCGGTGGCCTTCGGCATTGCCAGCGTGCTGGCGGTGAGCGTGGTTCAGCGCACCCGAGAAATCGGTATTCTACGTGCCATGGGCAGCCCGCGCGGGCAGATCCTGCGGGTGTTTTTGCTGCAAGGTGGACTGCTCGGGTTGTTCGGCTCGCTGGTGGGCAGCGCGCTGGGTTGGGGGTTGGTGCAGGTGTTCAACCTGCTGGGGCCTAAGGTGTTCATCATCCCGGTGCCGGCTGACCTGATCCCGCTGGCGATTCTGATCGCTACCCTTACCGGCATTCTCGCGGCCGCCATGCCAGCCCGTCGTGCCGCACGTTATGACCCCGCCGTGGCGATTCGTTATGTCTGATGCCTTGCTGCCCCTTACTGGCCAAACGGCGCAAGCCGACAGTGAAGTGCTGCGTCTGCAGCAAGTCGACAAGACCTTCAATGCCGGCACGCCACTGGCCAGCCAGGTGCTGCACGACATCAACCTGCGCCTGTGCCGTGGCGAACTGGCAGCGCTGATCGGCCCGTCGGGCTCAGGCAAGAGCACCCTGCTAAATATCATCGGCCTGCTCGACACCCCCAGTAGCGGTGAGCTGTACCTGCTCGGCCAGCCTACCCGCGATAGCGATGACGCGACCCGCACCGCGCTGCGTAATCAGGCGATTGGCTTTGTGTTCCAGTTTCATCACCTGATTTCCGCCTTCAGCGTGCTGGAAAACGTGCTGATGCCGCTGATGATCCGCCACGGCAAACCCAGCCGCGCCGAGCGGCAACTGGCCCTTGAGCTGCTGGCTGAGGTGGGCTTGGCGGACCTGGCCGAGCGCCGGCCCACGCAGATCTCCGGTGGCCAGCAACAACGGGTGGCCATTGCCCGTGCCCTGGTCACCCGCCCACCCCTGCTGCTGGCTGACGAACCCACCGGCAACCTCGACTCACGCAGCGCCCAAGGCATCTTTGAGTTGTTTCGCCGGGTCAATCAGCAGTTGGGCTGCGCCATTCTGGTGGTGACCCACGACCAGCAACTGGCCAACAGTTGCCAACGCATCATCCAGCTCAGCGATGGCCATATTGTGGCCGATGGTCCGTGTTAGCGGAGCTTGCGCAGATGGGCAGCCAGCAGCTGGCTAGCGCCCTGGGTCTTGGCCGTGTACCAGAACACCCGGCTGACGCCACGGGTTATCGCCACATAGGCCAGGTGCAGGTTTTCATCGGCCATGGCCTGGTCGTAACTGCTGGTAAAGAAGCCGCTGGCGGCATACAGCGCATTGCGCAGCGGATGGGCCGGTGCCGGGCTGCCGTCGTCGATGATGATCGCCACTTCCGCCTGCAAGCCCTTGGCCCGGTGAATGCTGTAAGCCTTGACCGCTAGCCGCTTGTCCAGCCGTGCCTGGATCTGCTGCAACGGTGCATTACGCCGGCTGAGCAGCAGCACGGCGGTTGGCTCACGGCTCTGGCGCTCGCCGGCATAGGCGCATTGCGCCTGGATCTGCGTTAGCAACTCGGGCAACTGGCGGTTGAGGTCGAAGTCTTCGATCAGCTTGACCCCGTGATCGCCGGTTTGGGTGGGCTTGCACGCATGACTGGCTTTCACCTGCTTACAGGCAACCGCTGCCAACACCGCCTCGCCATCGCGAATCACGGCCTCGATGCTGCGGTAGTTGTTGCTCAGGTTGAGCACCTCGCTGTGCTTGGCCTGACCTTTGCCGGGGAAGTGGCGATCATAATCAATAAACAGCTCAGGCGAGCTGCCACGCCAGGCGTAGATCGACTGCCAGTCGTCGCCAATCGCCATCAGGCTGACTGTTTGCCCACGGCGCGCCAGGCTACGTTGCACGGCCTGCAGCCAGAGCACGATCTGCGGCGAGATGTCCTGGAACTCATCGATTAACAGATGGCTAAGGGGCGCCAGGGCTTCGAGGCCGATGCTCGACTCATCTGCCGTTAAACGCTCGGTCAGGCACTGAAACGCTCCATCGAAGGTCTGCAAGCCCTGGGCCTGCAGGCCGCGCTGGAAATAGGCCCAAAACTGCAGCAAGGCCTCGACAAACAGCCGCTCACCCGGCGCACAACTCAGCTGCGCGGGCTGCAACTGATCGAGCCGAATGCCGATGCTCTGGCAGAACCCGGCTTGGGCATAGATGGCCTCATACAGCGGCAGCGCACTGAACTCCCCCGCCAGCTTGAAGCCTTGCAGTGGCGCCGGCCCCGGTTGACTGCCGGTTTCGTTGGCCGGTGGTAACGCCAGCAGGCGGTGCACCTGTTGGCGAAAGGTCGGCTGTTCGGCATAGCACTGCTGGTAGGCCTCGATCAGCAGACGCTGCTGAGCCGGACGCAGACGGCCGCCGGTCAGTGGGTTGTCCAGTTCACGGGCCGTGGGTCGCTCGGCCAGTTGCTCGAACCACTGCGGGTTGCCCAGCTCACTTTTGGCCAGCACGCCCATGGCCGAATGGAAGGTGCGTACGCACTGGCGCGCCTGGTTGGCGCTGAAGTCGTAACCCCAAAAAGCCAGGAGCTTGAGCAATTGCTCACGCAGTTGGGCGCAGGAGGCATTGGTGAAGGAAATCACGGTCAATTGTGTCGGTGCGATGCCCACGTGGCAGAGCATAAACACCACACGCAGCACCAGGGTGGTCGACTTGCCGGAGCCGGCCCCGGCGAAGATCCGGCTCAGAGGTTGGCGCGTGAGGATCATCGCCCACTGCTCGTCCGAGGGCGGGCTGAGTAACCCGACCTGCACGGCGGCGCCCACCCGCTCGCGCATGGCCTGGCTCTGCGCTGGCGTTACCGGCAGCAAGGTGGGGCCGTAGATTGCACTCTTGGCTTTTTTGCTGGCTGGCTTGGCGCCAGAGGGTTTGCGGCTGGTTTGAGGTTGGCCCTGAGTGGCGCGTTTTGGCTGGCGCGGCTGCTTTTGCCGCCGCGGTGGCGCGAGCGAAGCCTGCGCGATGGTCGACGCGGCTTCACGCTCGGCACGCAGATAGGCAGTGGTACGGGGGAAGTAGCGCGCCAAGGCGGCGCGTAGGCGCAATTGGTAGCGCTCAACAGCAGACAACATTCAACGATTCCCGCCCGCAGTGGAGTTAGAGCGTTGAATGATAAGTGGTTTTTGCGTGGCTCTGGGTGTTCTCGGCTAAATCCCTAGCCCAGCCGACTGGCTTGGCCGTGCAGCTCATCACGGGCCAGGCGCAGGTCATCGGCATCCTGATTCAGCTGGTGAATGGCATTGAGCAGGCGCTGACGCAGCAACTCATCCTTGATCTGTTCGGCGGCGCGCATCACATCCAGGGCCGCAGCCTCGTTGTGACTGGCAACGGCATCCAACACTTTGCGCATGTTTCTAACGGCTCGGCTCATGACTGGGTTCCTCCTGGATTAGTCAGCCATCCTAGGACCACAAGATTGCCAAATGATTGCAGCGTCAGTCGAGTGTCAGTTATGGGGAATGGTGGCGGGAGTTTGTTTCGCTGCGTAACTACAGCCATGTGCCCGTGGCATTGCACCACGGGCACTTATGTCGAGCGGCCTTTATTCCGGCAAGGTGCCGGGCAGCAGTTCGAAGTTGGGGGTGAAGGTCGTCATAGCCGCCATCAACTGCTCAAAGGGTTTGCTGTCACCCTCGAACGTGGCTTTGCCGCCAGCAATCAACTGAGCAAAGCTGGTCTGACGGGCCATTACCTGCTCCAGATCGCTGCGGTTGAGGGTGATGGTCAGGTCGGCATCCTTGACC
>NKIE01000042.1 GCA_002256055.1 Pseudomonas sp. PGPPP3
AGCTTGCGCGACGCTTCGGCGACGCTGCCGCATTCGACGGTGGTGACGAAGTATTTCAATTGGCGCAACGAATAAGCGGCCACGTTAAACCTCTGAGTGCTCGTTAACCGGCACACCTTACCGCGTTGAGGACGGGTGCAGGCTGCCGGGCTGCTGACGATTTTTTTCGCCAACGACAATATTTTTCATGGCCTGGGTGGCGCGGCCGTTAGCGGCTGTGGCTGCGTCAGGATGGTGCGTGTTGGCGGCGCAATGGCCCATTGGCCAGAGGGCTTGCACGCTACGCGCCAGCGGCTGTCGCTGACGCGAATGGCACTCGGCTCGGCCTGGTGCTGGGGTGTATTGGCTGCGGTGAATAAGCCTGCTCCCTGAGGGCGCTGCGCACTGCACCACGAGCCGGCACAGGGCGCCTTAATGGTGCGCGGCAAGCCAGTTTTTTCGTATGTCCCGATGACATTTTTAATAATTTTCCTCTGCTCGGGCATGGGCCACTATCGCTTCACAAGTGCCAACCAGCAGACCCGCCTCGCGGGTTTTCCGTACCTAGGGGGTTAGTGGTGTTCGAGCTTAACGACTGGCAAAACAAGGCCGCCCAACAGCGCTTTATCGACCGTGCATTGATCGCCGGTTGTGCTGTTGCCGCCGTCGACGGCGCCACGTTTGCCGTGCACAACCCGGCCACCAATCAGTTGCTGGCCAATGTGGCGGCCTGCGGCGCGGCGGATGTCGAACTGGCGGCGCAGGCCGCACGGCAGACCTTCGAAGGCGGCGCCTGGTCGCGCTGTGCGCCGAGCGAGCGCAAAGAGGTGCTGCTCAAACTCAGCGAACTGATTCTGGCCAACCGCGACGAGCTGGCGCTGCTCGACTCCCTGAGCATGGGCAAGCCGGTGATGGACGCCTGGAACATCGACGTACCGGGCGCTGCCGGTGTATTTCGCTGGTACGCCGAAAGCATCGACAAACTCTACGATCAGGTCGCCCCCAGCGCGCCGAATGTGTTGGCCACCATCACCCGCGAAGCGCTCGGTGTGGTCGCTGCGGTGGTGCCATGGAACTTCCCGTTGGACATGGCCGCCTGGAAGCTGGCACCAGCCCTGGCTGCGGGCAATTAGGTGATTCTCAAACCGGCCGAGCAGTCGCCGTTTTCCGCTCTGCGCCTGGCCGAACTGGCGCTGGAAGCGGGGATTCCGGCGGGCGTATTCAACGTGCTGCCGGGCCTGGGTGAAAGTACCGGCAAGGCCTTGGGTCTGCACATGGATGTGGATTGCTTGGCCTTCACCGGCTCCACTGAAGTGGGTAAATATTTCATGGCCTACTCGGCGCAATCCAACCTCAAGCAGATCTGGCTGGAGTGCGGCGGTAAGAGCGCCAACCTGGTGTTCGCCGACTGTCGTGATCTCGACCTGGCAGCAGAAAAAGCCGCCTTCGGCATCTTCTTCAACCAGGGCGAAGTCTGCACCGCCAACTCGCGCCTGCTGGTTGAACGCTCAATCCACGACAAGTTCGTCGAATTGGTGATGGCCAAGGCGCGTAACTGGCTGCCGGGCGATCCGCTGGACCCGGCCAGTGCCGCTGGTGCCATTGTCGATGGACGGCAGACCGAGCAGGTCATGGACTTTATCCGTGGCGCCGAGGCCGAGGGCGCGACCCTGGTGTGTGGCGGTCGTCAGCTCAGCTGCAACGGCTCCAGCAATTTTATCGAACCCACCATATTCACCAACGTGCGCGCCGATTCGCGGCTGGCCCGTGAGGAAATCTTCGGCCCGGTGCTGGCTGTCACGGCCTTCGATACGGAAGACGAAGCGGTGCGCCTGGCCAACGACAGCATCTACGGCCTGGCCGCCTCGCTGTGGACCGACGACCTGCATCGCGCCCACCGCGTGGCGCAGCAGCTCAAGGTCGGCACGGTGTCGGTGAACACCGTCGACGCCCTGGATGTGACGGTGCCGTTCGGTGGCGGCAAGCAGTCGGGCTTCGGCCGCGATCTGTCGCTGCACGCCTTCGACAAATACACCCAATTGAAAACGACATGGTTCCAGCTGCGCTGAGAATCGGGACACGAGGACCCTTGCGATGACAATGCCGATGACCCCCCGCCGTACCACCGCCGACTACCAGGCGCTGGATGCGGCGCACCATATCCACGCTTTTCTCGACCAGAAGGCACTGAACGCCGAAGGCGCGCGGGTGATCGTCAAGGGCGAAGGCCTGTACCTGTGGGATAACGATGGTCAGCGCTACCTGGATGGTATGTCTGGGCTGTGGTGCACCTGCCTCGGTTACGGGCGCAAGGACCTGAACGCCGCCGCGGCCCGGCAGATGGAGCAGTTGGCGTATTACAACCTGTTCTTCCACACCACCCACCCGGCGGTGATCGAGCTGTCCGAGCTGCTGTTCAGCCTGCTGCCGGCGCACTACAGCCACGCGATTTACACCAACTCCGGCTCCGAGGCCAACGAGGCGCTGATCCGCACCGTGCGACGCTTCTGGCAGATCCAGGGGCAGCCGCAGAAGAAGATCATGATCGGCCGCTGGAACGGCTACCACGGTTCGACCCTGGCCAGCGCCGCACTCGGCGGCATGGGTTTTATGCACGAGATGGGTGGCATGATCCCGGACGTCGCCCATATCGACGAACCCTACTGGTACGCCCAAGGCGGCGACCTGACCCCGGCGGAATTCGGCCGCCGCTGCGCTTTGCAACTGGAGGCGAAAATCCTCGAGCTGGGTGCCGAGAACGTCGCCGGTTTTATCGCCGAACCTTTCCAGGGCGCGGGCGGGATGATCTTCCCGCCAGAAAGTTACTGGCCGGAAATTCAGCGCATCTGCCGTCAGTACGACGTGCTGCTGTGCGCCGACGAAGTGATTGGCGGTTTTGGCCGCACCGGCGAATGGTTCGCCCACCAGCACTTCGATTTCCAGCCGGACACCTTGACCATCGCTAAGGGCCTGACTTCGGGTTACATCCCCATGGGTGGCCTGGTGCTGAGCAAACGCATCGCTTCGGCGCTGGTCGATGAGGGCGGCGTGTTTGCCCACGGTCTGACCTATTCCGGCCACCCGGTAGCCGCCGCCGTGGCTATCGCCACCCTGAAGGCACTGCGTGATGAGCAGATCGTCACTCGGGTGAAAACCGACACGGGTCCGTACCTGCAAATGCTGTTGCGCGAGACCTTCAGCGAGCACCCGCTGGTGGGTGACATTCAGGGCGTCGGCCTGGTCGCCGCCTTGCAGTTCGCCGAGGACAAAGCCAGTCGCAAACGCTTCGTCAACGAGGGCGATATCGCCTGGCGCTGCCGCACCCTGGGCTTCGAGGAAGGGCTGATTATTCGCTCGACCCAGGGCCGCATGATCATGGCGCCGGCGCTGGTCGCCACGCATGCCGAGCTGGATGAACTGGTGGACAAAACCAAGCGCGCGGTGGACCGCACCGCGCAGGAACTGGGTCTGCTGTAGCGCTACCCGAGGCCGGCCCGACCCTGAAACCGTCGTGCCGGCTGCACTGAATGAGCGTTTAAACCGTTATCGAAAAACTGAATTCGGGCCCGACTGAGGCCTGGATCACTGCACGCTTTTGGCCGTTGGCCAGCACTGCCCCGCATTCAATAACTAAAGCCAACAGGCTGTGGGAGCGTTTTATGATCAAGTCCTTGCGCACGCGTTTTGCTTTTACCTTTGCTTGCGCCGCCCTGGCGGCGAGCGTCAGTTCGCTGGCCCAGGCCGGCACCCTGTCGATCGGCCATACCACCTGGGTCGGTTACGGCACCCTGTACCTGGCCCGCGACCTCGGCTACTTCAAGGAGCAGGGCCTGGAGGTGGAACTGACCACCATCGAGGAGTCGTCCATGTACATGGCCGCTCAGGCCTCGGGCAAGTTGTCTGGCTCGGCGTCGACCATCGATGAAATCCTCAAGTACCGCTCCAAGGACTTCTGCTTCAAGGCGGTTGCCGCGCTGGATGAAAGTGCCGGCGGCGATGGCGTGCTGGTGGGCAAGGACGTCAGCAGCCTGGCCCAACTGAAGGGCAAGTCGGTGGCGGTCAACGAGGGCTCGGTGTCGCAGTTCTGGTTGTCTTACCTGCTGAAGAAAAACGGCATGCAGATGGCTGATCTGGAGATCCAGAACATGACCGCCGATGATGCCGCCACGGCCTTTATCGCCGGCCGAGTACCCGCCGCCGTGACCTGGGAGCCGCACTTGTCGCTGGTCAAACAGAAGGGCCAGGGCAAGGTGCTGATCGACAGCAGCAGCACGCCGGGAGTGATTGTCGATGTGGTGGCGCTGTCCTGCGACGTGATCGACAAGCAGCCGGATGACGTCAAGGCCCTGGTCAGCGGCCTGTACAAGGCGGTCGAGTACACCAAGGCGCATCCCAAGGAGGCTTACGCGGTGATGGCCAAAGGCGTGGGGGGTTACCTGGCCGATCCGGTCGAGCTGGCCGCTGCCGCCAAGGGCGTGCGCTTCTTCGATCAGGCCATGAGCGAGAAGCTGCTCGGCACCCCCGGCAAGTCGGGTGACATCGCCGCCATCATCAGCCTGGCCAACGAGACTTGGAGCCAGTTGCAGGGCAAGCCCTACAACGTGGCCTATGAAGACCTGGTCGATACCCGCTTCGTGACGCCTTAAGGGCCTCCCCGTAGGTGCGGTTTGCACCGCGCCTGCGGGCCCTGTGCATCCCCTTTTTCACTCGTTTTCCGCAAACGGAGGTGGCGCTTATGGCCACAAAATCCTGGTTGCAGCGCTGCCTGACTCCCAAGGTCGGGCTGCCTGCATCGCTGGTGCTTACGGCCAGCACCCTGTGCTGGCTGAGCGTGCTGGCGGTGTGGGTTGGCCTGTCGTATGGCGGCCTGGTGCCGTCGATGTTTCTGCCCTCGCCGGGCGATGTGCTGGCGGCGGGTGTGCGCCTGGGAGCTGACGGCACCCTGGGCAAGCATGTGCTGGCCAGCTTGGAAGTAGTGCTGATCGGCTTTGCCATTTCGTCGCTGGTGGCGGTGCCGCTGGGCTTGCTGATGGGCAGCTTTCGCATCGTTCAGGCGCTGCTCGAACCGCTGGTGAATTTTATCCGCTACCTGCCGGTGACCTCGTTTGTGCCGCTGTTCATCTTGTGGATCGGCATCGGTCTGGAGCAGCGCGTGGCGGTGATTATCTTCGGCGTGTTCTTCCAGCAACTGGTGATGATCGCCGACGTTTCCAAGGGCGTGTCCAAGGACCTGATCAATGCCAGCTACACCCTCGGCGCCAACCGTCGTGACGTGGTTCTGCATGTGCTGGCCCCGGCTTCGCTGCCGGGTGTGCTGGACACCCTGCGGGTGACCATGGGTTGGGCCTGGACCTACCTGGTGGTGGCCGAGTTGGTGGCGGCGTCCAGTGGCCTCGGATACATCAGCCTGAAGGCCATGCGTGGTTTTCAGGTCGACGTGATCTTTCTCGCCATCGCCATTATCGGCCTGCTGGGCCTGATGACCGATCAACTGTTTCGACTGCTGCGCTTGAAGGTGACGGCATGGGCACAATAGAACGAGGCGACATCCCAATGACGGCAACGGCGAAGAGCCCCCGGGCACCCCACAAGCACTACATCATGCCGGCCCTAAGCGAATATGCCGCCGTCGAATCGCGCCTGCGCGTGGACGGCGTGAGCCTGCGCTATCAGTCGCCCAGTGGTGAAACCTTCACCGCCCTGGACAAGGTCTCGTTCGAGGTGCCGGACCAGCAGTTCGCGGTGATCGTCGGACCATCCGGTTGCGGCAAGTCGAGCCTGCTGTACCTCACCGCAGGTCTGGCTGAACCGAGCGAAGGCGAGATTTACGTTGGCGGTAGCAAGGTCGACGGGCCGGGCGTGGACCGCGGCATGGTATTCCAGGGCTACACCCTGTTCCCCTGGCTGACAGTGCGGCAGAACATCGAGTTCGGCCTGCGCCGCCGCGGCCTGATGTCGGACCAGATCCGCACCATCGTCGAGTTCTACCTCGGTGAAGTCGGCTTGAAGAAGTTTGCCGAGCATTATCCCAAGCAGCTTTCCGGCGGCATGATGCAGCGCGTGGCGATTGCCCGGGCGCTGGCCAACGACCCGCAAATTCTGCTGATGGACGAGCCGTTCGGCGCCCTCGACAGCCAGACCCGCCTGCAGATGCAGCAACTGCTGTTGCAGGTGTGGAGCAACAGCAAGAAGACAGTCGTGTTCGTCACCCACGATATCGACGAAGCTATTCTGCTGGCCGACCGCATCTACGTCATGGGCGCACGGCCGGGGCGGATCAAAGAGGTGCTTGACGTGCCCATCGCTCGTCCACGCAGCCTCGACGTGGTCATGGAGCCGGAGTTCATCCGCATGAAACGGCATATTCTGGAGCTGCTGCACGACGACATGGAAGAGGTGCATTGAGTGACGAACTTCGCCCAGAGCTATGACTACCTGATCGTCGGTGCCGGCTCCGCCGGTTGCGTGCTGGCCAACCGCCTGAGCGCCGACCCGCAGGTGCGTGTTTGCCTGTTGGAAGCCGGCGGCAGTGACGCCAGCCCGCGGGTGCAAGTGCCTGCCGGCACCATCAGCCTGTACAAGAGCCGCGTGTTCAGCTGGAACTTCTTCTCCACGCCGCAGAAGGAACTCAACAACCGTCGCCTGCACACGCCGCGCGGTAAAGCGCTGGGAGGCTCCAGCTCGATGAACAGCATGATCTACATCCGTGGCGATGCTTCGGATTACGACCGCTGGGCCGAGTTGGGGTGCACGGGTTGGGGCTGGCACGACGTGCTGCCGCTGTTCATGAAATCCGAACGCAACCTGCTCGGGCAGAGTCCAGCGCTGCACGGCACCCAGGGTGAGCTGGTGGTGGACCGCGCCCGCGATCCCAATCCGCTGTCGCGGCTGTTCGTCAGCGCGGCCGAAAAGCTCGGCATCCGTCGCAACGATGACTTCAATGGCGGCGAGCTAGAAGGCTGCGGTATCTACAACCTGACGCAGAAAGACGCCAAGCGCCTGTCCAGCTACCGCGCCTTTGTCGCGCCGATCCGCGAGCGCAGCAACCTGACGGTGTTGACCGGCTGTGAGGTCGACTCGCTGATTGTTGAAGGGCAACGGGTCAGCGGCGTGGCCTTGCGCGTCGATGGCGAAAGCCTGCGCCTGGGCTGTCGTTGCGAGGTGATTCTGTGTGCCGGCGCCCTGGGCTCGCCGCAGATCCTGCTCAACTCCGGCATCGGTCCGCGCGCCGAGTTGGAGGCCGCTGGCGTGCCAGTGGTGCATGAGTTGCCGGGCGTGGGCAAAAACCTCCAGGAGCACCTCGACGGCCTGATAACCGTGCGTTCGGCCAGTCCGCTGACCTTAGGCTTTTCTTGGGGCTCGCTGGCCAGCGTGGTGGCCGCGCCGTTCAAGTACCTGCTGCAGAAAAAGGGTTGGCTGACCACCAACTATGTCGAAGCCGGCGGCTTTGCCCGTACGCCACTGGCCACGGATTTGCCGGATGTGCAGTTCCACTTCGTGCCCGGTTATCGCAGCCACCGCGGTCGTTTGTTCGAGTGGGGCCACGGCTATGCCGTGCACACCTGCGTGCTGCGGCCGAAATCCATCGGCGAGCTGCGGCTGAATGCCCAGCGCGAGCTGGAGATCGACTTCAACTTTCTCGCTGAAATGGACGATGCACGGGTGCTGATTGAGGGACTAAAACTGGCCCGGCGGATTCTCGCCGAGCGTTGTTTTGACGGCCTGCGCGGCAAGGAAATGCTGCCCGGCGCCGAGGTGCAAACGGATGCGCAGTTGCTCGCTTATATCCGCGAGCATGGGGCCACGGTGTTCCATCCGGTGGGCACCTGCAAGATGGGTGTGGATGCCCTGAGTGTGGTCAACCCGCAGTTGCAGGTGATTGGCTTGGAGGGCTTGCGGGTGGCAGATGCGTCGATCATGCCGACGCTGATCAGCGGCAATACCAACGCGCCGTGCATCATGATCGGCGAGAAAGCCGCCGAACTGATTCTGCGCCAGAGTGTTCGGCCGCGGGCAGCGGCGCGGGCCGAGGCGGTCAGTTAGCCGTAGGCGTTTTCGCAGAAGCGCCGCTGGATATGTTCGATATCGTCGACCTGATTGAGCAGGGCAGTGACGCAGTCGCGATCGAATTTCAGCCCGGCTTGCTGCTGCAGGAAAGCGAAGGCTTCGGCGTTGGACCAGGGTTGTTTGTACGGCCGTTCGCTGGTCAGGGCATCAAACACGTCAGCCACGGTGACGATCCGCGATTCGAGCGGAATCTGCTCGGCGATCAGACCATCCGGATAACCGGAGCCGTCCACCAATTCATGGTGGTGAAGAATGATGTTGCGCAGCATCTGCACCTGGCTGACGCCGGCCAGGCCGAAGTTGCCCAGCAACTGATCGACCAGCTCCAGACCTGCGCGGGAGTGGGCGCGCATGACGGTGGTTTCTTCCGCGTCCAGTTGTCCGGGTTTGAGCAGTACAGCGTCGGGAATGGTGATCTTGCCCAGGTCGTGCAGCGGGGCAAACAGATACACGTGCTCAACAAAACTGTCGTCTAGGTTGTGCTGTTCGGCCAGGCCCTGGGTGATCAGGCGCGCATAGCGCGACATGCGCTCCAGATGGTTGCCGGTTTCCGGGTCGCGGGCGTGGGTCATGTTCATGGCCGACTTGAGCGTCGCCAGCAGGGTGCGCACGTTGCTGCGCTCCTGATAGACCATCAGGCTGGCCAGATGGCCGAGCATGTCCAGTTCGTTCAGCAGTACTTTGCTGAATACGTTGGGCTGTTTGGAATTGAAGAAGATAAAGCCAAAAAAGTAGCCGTTGACGCACATCGGCAAGGTGTAACTGCTGCGGTAGCCGGCGGCCAGCAGGGCTTCGACATGTTGCTTGCGGCTGTGTTCAAGCACGCTGAAATCGGCGATCACTCGAGGTGACTGGGACGTGGCAACGGCTTGTAGCCACGTGGTTTCGCTGAGTTTTGCATGGTAATGGGGCAGGGCGTTGGCCTGATCTTCAACGGCCACGAAGGTTTTGACCCAGTCACTGCCCTGATCATAGAGGGCCACCGCCAGACGCTGTACCTGCGGGTACTTCTGCTGCAACGCCTGCAGCAGATAGCGCAGTTTAAGCTGCAACGGGCTCTGTTCCTGAAGATCGTGCAGTAGCGACATGGCGCGGCCTTTGATGGTGAGTGCTGGCAGTATAGTCAGCCCTGCCAGCACTCAACCCGGCGCAGATCAATCCTGCTTGAGTACCTTGGCGAGGACGATCTTCGGGCCTTTCATCTTTTTGACGATGATGCGCAGGCCTTCGACGTCGAGTACTTCTTCTTCCTCGGGCATGCGCTTGAGGCTTTCGTAGATCAGCCCAGCGAGGGTTTCCGCTTCGAGGTGGTCGAGGTCGACGCCCAGCATGCGCTCGATCTTGAACAGCGGGGTGTCGCCGCGCACCAGCAGTTTGCCCGGCTGGTAGGCGAGGATGCCGCGCTCGGCCTTGCGGTGTTCGTCCTGAATGTCGCCGACCAGCACTTCCAGCACGTCTTCCATGGTCAGGTAGCCGATGACCTTGCCGTCGGCCTCTTCGACCAGCGCAAAGTGCACGGCGCCATGGCGGAAGCGCTCCAGCAGGCTGGACAGGGCCAGGTGCTTGGACACCCGTTCAACCGGGTGCAGCAACTCCTGCAGCTTGAACGCCGAGGGCAGCATTTCCAGCAGTGACAGCTGTAGCAGCAGGTCCTTGATGTGCAGGATGCCGATGAAGGTGCCGGCTTCCTCGTCGTACACCGGGTAGCGGCTGTACTTGTGGCGGCGGAACAGGCTGAACACTTCGTCGAGCTTGGCGTCACTGTTGAGGAACACCAGGTCCTCGCGGGAGTTGGCCCAGTCGACCACTTCCAACTCGCTCAGCTCCACGGCCGATGCCAGTACACGCATGTCCTGGTCGCTGGGGTCGCTGGCGCGGCTGGAGTGAAGGATCAGTTTCAGTTCGTCGCGGCTGTAGTGATGTTCGTGGTGTGGTCCCGGCTCGCCCTGGCCGGCGAAACGTAGGATGGCGTTGGCGCTGGCGTTGAGCAGGTAGATGGCCGGGTACATGGCCCAGTAGAACATGTACAGCGGCGCGGCCGTCCACAGTGACAGGCGCTCGGGCTGGCGAATGGCCCAGGACTTGGGCGCCAGCTCGCCAACCACGATATGCAGGTAGGAAATAATGAAAAACGCGGTGAAGAAGGCGATGCCGTGGGCCACGGCTTCCGAGTCGACGCCGACGTAGTGCAGCAGCGGCTGTAGCAGGTGGGCAAAGGCCGGCTCACCGACCCAGCCGAGGCCCAGGGAGGCCAGGGTAATGCCTAGTTGGCAGGCCGACAGGTAAGCGTCCAGCTGATTGTGCACGGTGCGCAGGATATGCCCGCGCCAGCCGTTCTGCTGGGCGATGGCTTCCACTTTGGTGGCGCGCAGCTTGACCATGGCGAACTCGGCGGCGACGAAGAAGCCGTTGAGCAAGACCAGAAACAGAGCGAAGAAGATAAGGCCGAAGTCGGCGAAATATGAGGCGGCGGTGTAACTAGGGGAAGGGTCCATAGGGGTGTTTCAACGGCTCCGGGTGGTCAGAAATCGGCGCGTCAGTAGACGCAACGAGTGCTGCAGATTAGCGGCTGAGACGGGGTTTGCCCAGCCCGGTAGGCGCGGATGACCTAGCGCTTGAAGCCCTGGCCGGGAGCAAAATGGCAGGTAAAGGTGCTGCCTTGGCCGACCACACTGGTTATTTCCAGACGGCCGCGATGGCGCAGCAGTACGTGTTTGACGATGGCCAGGCCGAGACCGGTGCCGCCGGTAGTGGCTGCGCGGCTGGAGTCGACGCGGTAGAACCGCTCGGTCAGGCGCGGCAGGTGCTTGGCTTCGATGCCCTGGCCGCTGTCCTGCACGCTGAGGTGCGCACCGGCTTCGTCAGCCCACCAGCGGACGCGGATGCTGCCTTCGTCCGGGGTGTATTTGACTGCGTTGAACACCAGGTTGGAGAAGGCGCTGCGCAGTTCCGTTTCGCTGCCCTTGAGCTGCAGGCGGCTGTCGGCCTCCAGCGTGATGCGGTGGTTGCGGTTGCCCGACAGCGCCTGGGCGTCGGCGGTGATCGACAGCAGCAACAGGTCGACGGACACGGGCTGGTTGTCCGAGGGGTAGTCGGTGGCTTCCAGTTTGGCCAGCAGTAGCAGGTCATTGAGCAGGGTTTGCATGCGCCGATCTTGCTGCTGCATTTGCTGCAGGGCGCGGCGCCAGCGTGGGTTCACCTCTTCGACGTTGTCGAGCAGGGTTTCCAGGTAGCCGGCAATCACCGTCAGCGGCGTGCGCAGTTCGTGGGAGACGTTGGCGATAAAGTCTTTGCGCATCTGTTCCAGCTGATGCACGCGGGTTACGTCGCGCACCAGCATCAGGTGTTCGTCGTTGCCGTAACGGGTGATCTGGAAGTGCACGCGCAGGTGGTCGTTGAGCGGCGACGGCAGTTCCAACGGTTCGCTGAAGTTGCCCAGCTCGAAATATTCCTTGAAGCGCGGATGGCGCACCAGGTTGGCAATCGACTGGCCGCTGTCTTGCGGAGTTTTCAGGCCCAGCAACGTTTCGGCGGCGAGGTTCCACCATTCCAGGTTGCCGTCGCGGTCGAGCATTATCACCGCGTCCTTGAGGGCGGCGGTGGATTCCTGCACGCGGTCGATGACCGCTTGCAGACGGCCACGGGCGCGCTGATCGCGGCGTTGCAGGCGATAGATGCTGTCGAACACTTCGCCCCACAGGCCATGGCCGTCGGGCGGTGGCTCATCGGTTTTGTACTGTTTCAGCCAGGTGTGCAAACGCAGCAGTTGGCGCAGGTTCCAGGCGAGGTACGCACCCAGGCCGATGACCAGGGCCCAGGCGTAGTAACCGCTCAACAAACCGAGGAGCAGGCAGCCGCCGATAATCAGGAGCAGGCGGCGGAGGAGGACGCTGTGCCAGTTTTGATTCACGGGATATCCAAGGTGAAGGTGTTACAGCAAAGCGGTTGAATCAGCTTTTGGTGGAGAAACGATAACCGGTGCCGCGCACGGTTTGCACCAAGTTCTCGTAGGCTTCGCCGAGGGCTTTGCGCAGGCGACGGATATGCACGTCGACAGTGCGCTCCTCGACATACACGTTGCCGCCCCAAACTTGGTCGAGCAATTGGCCGCGGGTGTAGGCGCGCTCCTGGTGGGTCATGAAGAATTGCAGCAGGCGGTATTCGGTAGGGCCAATTTCGGCGGGTTTGCCGTCGATGGTCACGCGGTGGCTGATGGGGTCCAGCAGCAGGCCGCCGA
>NKIE01000831.1 GCA_002256055.1 Pseudomonas sp. PGPPP3
CGAGGGACTGGTGCTCAACTACGCCAAGTGCTGCACGCCAATTCCCGGCGACCCGATTGTCGGCCACCTGTCGGCCGGCAAAGGCATGGTCGTGCACCTAGACACCTGCAAGAACATCAGCGACATCCGCCACAACCCGGAGAAATGCATCCAGCTGTCTTGGGCCAAGGATGTCAGCGGCGAATTCAACGTCGAACTGCGCGTCGAACTGGAACACCAGCGCGGCCTGATCGCCCTGCTGGCCAGCAGCGTCAACGCCGCCGCCGGCAACATCGAGAAGATCAGCATGGACGAGCGCGACGGTCGCGTCAGCGTCGTGCAGTTGGTGGTCAGCGTCCACGACCGCGTCCACCTGGCCCGTGTGATCAAGAAACTGCGCGCACTCAAAGGGGTGATGCGCATCACCCGCATGCGTGCCTGACGCCCGCCCATCGGCGTCCAATCTGCGCAAATCAGTCAACACCGCGTCCGGGTGCAGCCCGGCCAGAACCTCACTAGGAGTTTTTATGAGCAAGACCGTTATCAGCAGCGACAAGGCCCCCGCCGCCATCGGCACCTACTCGCAAGCCATCAAGGCCGGCAACACCGTGTACATGTCCGGGCAGATCCCCCTCGACCCCAAGACCATGGAACTGGTCGAAGGCTGCGAAGCCCAGACGGTGCAAGTGTTCGAAAACCTCAAGGCCGTGGCCGAAGCCGCCGGCGGCTCGTTCAAGGACATCGTCAAGCTGACCGGCTGCCTC
>NKIE01000043.1:0-9733 GCA_002256055.1 Pseudomonas sp. PGPPP3
GTAAGGCTTCGACTCCGGTCACCCGTGCCTGATCGTGGTTCAGGCAGCACACGGGCTGGTAGTAAAGCTCGAACTCCTGGCGTGCAAGGGCTTGGGACAGCGCGCTTTCCAGCTGTAGACGCTGCTTGGCACGCACCTGCAGCTCGGTGCTGTAGCGGGCAAAGCGCGCCTTGCCGGCGTCCTTGGCGCGGTACATAGCGAGGTCGGCGGCGCGCAGCACATCACCGTCGATATTGGCTTCGGCGAGGTCGACGATGCCAATGCTGGCACTGATGCTCAGCTGCCGTTCGGCCAACCACAGCGGTTGTAGCAGTTCATCGAGCATGCGCTGGGCGACCTGTTCTGCGTCCTCCAGGCAGGCCAGGTCATCCAGCAGGGCGACGAATTCGTCGCCCCCAAAGCGGATCAGGTAATCGCCTGGGCGCAGGCAGCAGCCCAGGCGTTGGGCCACTTCCACCAGCACCTGATCGCCGACGGCGTGGCCGAGGCTGTCGTTGATCAACTTGAAGCGATCGAGATCGATAAACAGCAGAGCGGCTTCCCGCGCGCCGGGGCGGCGTTGGCGTTGCTGGGCTTGGTGCAGCAGTTCCTGCAGGCGCAGGCGATTACCCAGGCCCGTCAGCGGGTCGTGGCGGGCAGCGTGTTGCAGATGCTGTTCGGCATTTTTGTGGTTGCTGATGTCGGTCTGCGAGCCGGCCAGGCGCTGGCTCCCCTGTTCGTCGATGCTGACCACGCCGCGCACTAGTACCCAAAGGTAATGGCCCTGTCGATGGCGGATACGGTATTGCTGCTGCAGCGAGCTGGTTTGCCCGCTGAGGTGCTGTTGAATGGCCAGGCGCAGGGCCGGCAGATCTTCTGGGTGAACGCGAGCAAACCAGCCGGCGCGGCCTTCGCCCAGCTCGTCGCGATCAAGCCCGAGCATCGACGCCCAGCGCTCCGAGAGGTACAGCTGATCGTGCTCGACGTGCCAGTCCCAGAGCCCATCGTTGGCACCGCGCATGGTGCGCGCATAGCGTGCATCACTGTTTTCCAGCGCTTGGCGCTGGGCGGCGGTGTAGGCGTCGATGGTCAGGGTCATGTCGAAAAACACCGCCTTCAGCAGGCTGGCGAACAGCTTGCTGGCGGGGTGGGCGCCGAGCAGTTCCTGCAGCAGGCTGTCGAGGTACAGGCGGTAGCCGCCGAGGTACCACTTCAGGTCCAGACCAACCTTGTCGTGCACCCAGCCGACGCGGATGCGGTCGCGCACATAGTCGGCGTCATGGGGGCCTTGCCACATGCGCTGGTAGTAGTCGTACTGGCTGTTCTTGAGCCGTGCGGTCACGCCATCGCCTTGCAGCAGGGCAGCCGGGGCGCTGAAGCTGCCGAGGTGTTGATAGAGACGTTCGACGAATTGTTGATGCACCGCGGCAAAGTCTTCGCTGACCTGCAACAGGCGCTCGCCATCGGCGGCGCTCCAGTCAAGAAAGGTCAGGCGCGTGTCGATTTCCTGTTGGTCCAGGCCGATGCTGCGCATCAGGCTGTGGAGCATTTCGGGCATATCCATGTGCGCCTCCGCGGTGTTTTTCTGGGGCAATAAAAAAGCGCTATCGACACCGCACTCAAATGAGTTGGGGTATCGGTAGCGCTCTGTCTTGCAGGCCCATGCGTCCTGCCCGGCATCGCCGGTTTTCGTTGCCGGTCGTGGCAGCAAAACCTAAGTGCTTGTTTTACCTGAAGTGCTTTTGTCCTACAACTCTTCGCGCAGGAGCTGCAAGCGCCGCCGCAGCTCGCCCAGGCTGGTCGATTTGAACGCGTTACGGGTTTTCTCCAAGGTGGCAATGGCGTCGTCGAGTGCCGCGCGCATGTGTACCTGCTGTGCCGGCAGCTGTTCTAGCCAGTGGCAATGCGGTGCTTGTGCGCACTCGCCAGCGTTGTGTACGACTTGGCAGGTCCAGCCGGCGCTACGCAGCATGGCGCAGGCGGCGTCACCAGTCTCAGGGTCGTTGCTGAGCAGGTGCAGGGGCTCCAGGGTTTCGGTCATGCTCGACTCCTATCACCGCGCCAAGTGGCCTGGCGGTGGTTTTATGGCAGGCAATAAAAAAGCGCCACGGATACACCGGCCTGTTGGCTGCGGAGTATCGGTGGCGCTTTGTCTTGCAGGCCCATGCGTCCTGCCCGGCAAAGCCGGTCTCCAAGTGCCTGCAGCGCTTGGAACCTCGGCATCTTTGTACCTCAAGCCTATGCCGGGTACAACTGTTCACGCAGTTGCAGCAAGCGCCAGCGCAGCGCCGCCAGATCTCGGGAGCGGAAGGCGTTTCGGCTGTCTTCGAGCACCGCGATGGCGTCGTCGAGGGCTTCGCGCAGGCATGCCGAACTGGGCAGTTGCAGCCAGCGACAAGCCTTGGCGTGCAAACACTGGGCGGGTTCTTCGAGGACTTGAGTGGACCAGCCGGCCTGGTCCAACAACGCACTGGCAAGGGCCAGGTTGTGCCTGTCGGCACCAACCAATTGCATCTTGTGGGGGTGATTAAGCATGGCAAAACATCAGCGACATCACGAATAGGCACAATTATTTTAAGTATATGACAGTGCGGTCAACTCTCGGGTGATCATTCTGGCGCTGAATACTGCGACATGGTGTCTCGTTGCTGTCGTGTTGTCGCGATTGGCCATGGCCATTGGCGGGCAATGCCACTGTGGCGCTCAGCGCCGCTCACTATGCTGTACAGGGTCAAAACAAAAACAATCGAGGCCCTCTGATGAATTACGACGCTAACCAGCAATTGCTGCTTGGCCTGGTGCTGGCGGTGATGATTTTCGGCGTGTCGCTGGAGTTGCGGGTGCAGCAGTTCATGGCCATCGCCAAGCAGCCGCAGCCGATCCTCGCCGGTATGCTCGGCCAATGCCTGATCCTGCCGTGGGCCACCTTGCTGGTGACGCTGCTGGTCGACCTGCACCCCGGTCTGGAGCTGGGCCTGCTGCTGGTGGCCTGCTGCCCTGGCGGCAATATGTCCAACATCATGACCCACTTGGCACGCGGCAATACCGCCCTGTCGATGAGCATGACGGCGATGTCCAGCCTGCTGGCGCTGGTGCTGCTGCCGCTCAACTTTGCTCTGACCAGTGCGCAGAATCCCGAAGCCGCCGCCTACCTGGCCGAGCGCCTGCAAGCCCTGCATGTCGACCAGACCAGCATCATGCTCAACCTGCTGCTGTTGCTCGGCCTGCCCCTGGTGCTGGGCATGCTGGTGGGCAATGCCGCGCCGCAGTTTGCCGAGCGGATCATGCCCTGGTTCAAGCGTTTTTCCCTGCTGGCCTTTGCCCTGCTGGTGATTGGCGGCGTGCTGGCTAATTGGCAGATGCTCTCGGCCAATCTCGGCCTGGTGTTTCTGGTCGTGGTGCTGCACAACGCCAGTGCCATCGGTCTCGGCTGGTTGATGGCCAAGCTGGCGCGCCAGCGCGGCGCCAACCTGCGGGCGATGGTGATCGAAATCAGCATGCATAACTCAGGTCTGGCCCTGGGGCTGATCTTCGCCCAGTTCGGCGGCGAGTTGCACATGGCTCTGGTCGCCGCTCTGTGGGGCACTTGGCACCTGATCAGCGGCCTGCTGCTGGTGTTGTTCTGGCGTAACAAGGCGCTGCTGGCGCAGGAGGAAGTTCCATGCGTGTCTTGATCACCGGTGCCGCCGGCTTTATTGGCCAACAGTTGCTCGCCGAGTTAGCGGTGCAGCAACCAACCTGGAGCCTGTTTGCCGCTGATATCCGCGCGATTCCGGCCAACCTGCAGCGCGCCAATGTGTACCCGCTGCAGCTCGACATCAGTCAGCACGGGGCGGTGCTCAAAACCGTGGCCGAGTGTCAGCCGCAGGCCATCGTTCATCTGGCCTCAGTGGTCAGCCCGCCGCCGGGGATGAGCGAAGCCACCTTGCACGCCATCGACGTGGAAGGCACTCGGGCGATTGTTGAGGCTGCTGTGGCCAGTGGTGTTGAGCAGTTGATCATCACCAGTTCCGGTGCGGCCTATGGTTACTACCCGGAAAACGCCGAGTGGATCGACGAGCACGATCCGCTGCGTGGCCACAACAAATTTGCCTATGCCAAGCACAAGCGCGAGGTCGAAGAGCTGCTGGTGCAGGCGCGTATTGCGCACCCGCAGCTGCGCCAGCTGATCCTGCGGCCGGGCACCATTCTCGGCCAGCGGGTGAATAACCAGATCACCGACATGTTCAAGAAGCGCGCCGTGCTCGGCATTCAGGGCAGCGACAGTCGCTTCGTGTTTATCTGGGACCAAGACGTGGTGCGCATCATCCGTAAGGGCCTGGAGTGTGGCACCTCGGGTATCTACAACCTGGCCGGCGATGGCGCCCTGAGCCTGCGCGAGATTGCCCAGATCCTGCAAAAACCCTATCGGCCATTGCCGGCTGGCTTGATCCAATGGGCGCTGAAGCTGCTCAAACCGCTGCGCCTGAGTCAGTACGGGCCGGAGCAGGTGGACTTCCTGCGCTACCGCCCGGTGCTGGCCAACCGCCGGCTCAAGGAAGAGTTCGGTTACACCCCGCGCTACACCAGCCGCGAAGCCTTTATCGCCTTTCTCGATGCCCAGGGAGTGCCCCATGCGTAATGTCGTTGTTGCCCTCGCTCTTACGGCGCTGGCCCTGCCCGCCCACGCGCTGCAGGTGAGCATCCGTGATACCGCCGGCAAGCCACTGCCGCTGGCCATGCTCACCCTCAAGGCCGAGCGGCCGCTGCGCGCCGCCGGTGACGACAACGGCTACCCGCGTGAACGCACGGAACAGCGCATCAGTCCGGAGATCACCGCATTCGCCAGCGCCGACGGCCGCGTGCAGGTCGATTACCCGGAAGCCGTGCCGCTCAACCTGCGCGTGCGGGTGCTGGGCTATCAGGACCTGACCCAGACCAGCGTCAGCGCCGATGCCACCCTGGAGCTGCGCCTGACGGCCGAGACCGATCCTGCTGCCCTCGCCGCCCAGCAACCGGCTAACGCCTGGTTCGCGGCCCTGGATTTTGGCGGCGATGCAGCGCTGAAGAAAACCGCTATGGAGCAGTGCAGCTTCTGCCACCAGCAAGGCAGCTTCTTTATGCGCCGCGAGCGCAGCGAGGAAGAATGGCAGCAGGTGATTGAGCGCATGATCGGCTACGGCGCGCGGCCGTCCAGCGAGCACCAACCGAAACTGATTGAGGTGTTCCAGAAGGGCTACACCGACCTGCGCCAGCACCCGGAAAAGGTCCTACGTGCCAAACCCTGGGAACGCCAACTGGCCGACGCTCAGGTGCGCGAGTGGCCGATTGGTGATCCCTTCTCGCAGATGCACGACCTGCTGTTGCACAGCAACGGCAAGATTTACGTCGGTGACAACCTGCAGGACCGCCTGTGGGAAATCGACCCGAAAACCGGCCAGACCGTGGTGTACAAAACGCCGGTGGACGAGGGTGACGAGATCGGTGGGCTGTTCAGCGGCCGCCTGAAAACCTACCCGAAACTGGAAACCACCGCCGGCATCCACTCGTTTGCCGAGTCGCCGAAAGACGGCCACATCTTCATCACCCCGTCGCTGCAGCAGCGTTTGTTCGAGTTCGACCCGGTGAGCAAGGCCTTCACCACCCATTATTTCGACGATGGCCTGTACCCGCACACGGTGCGCATCGATGCTGACGACAACGTCTGGTTCACCCTGGCGCTGTCCAATCAGGTCGGTCGCGTCGACCGCACCAGCAAGACCTTCCGCACCTACGGCCTGCCAGCGCGCAGCACCAAAGAGGAAGTGGGCCTGGCGCTTAACGGCGTGGTGCGCAAGTTAATGAACTGGGGTATGCCGATGCACTGGCTGCCGGTGGATCAGCGCGTCACCGGCATGCCGCTGCCTTATGGCATCGACGTGGCGCCGGACGGCCGGGTGTGGTTTGCCCGCCTGCACGCCGACTCGATTGGCGTGATCGACCCGAAGACTGACAGCGTGCAGGTCATCGACACGCCGTTCCAAGGCCCGCGCCGCTTGCGTGCCGATGCCGTGGGCGATGTGTGGATCGCCGCCTTCCCTGAGGCCAAGATCGTTCGCTACCACCCGGCCGACGGCAGCTTCAGCGATTACCCGCTGCCGAGCGCGCTGAATGGTGCGGAAACGCCCTACTCGTTGAACGTCGACCGCGCTCGCCAGCAGGTGTGGGTTACCGGCACTGCATCGGACAGCCTGATGCGTCTGGATATCGCCAGCGGCCAGTGGCGCACCTTCCCCATGCCGCGCAAGGTGACCTTCACCCGCGACATCGAGATCGCCGCCGACGGCAGTGTATTCACCAGCAACGGCGCCTTCCCCAGCTGGCAGATCGAGGACGGCCAGCCGACCCTGATCCAGCTGACGCCGGGCGAGTAATCGAGCGCACCTTTTGCTTAGGGATGCCTAGCGACATCCATGGTGCGTTACGCCGCTGCGCGGCTAACGCACCCTACGCGTGATCCATTCCCGGAGAACACTTTGTCCGCATCCGCATCCGCATCCGCATCCACCTACAGCCGGCTGGACCTGATCCGCTTCTTTGCCGCCTGCTTGGCCGGCTTTCTCGCAGGCCATCTGACCAACTACACGGTGATTCTCTACGCCCAGGATGTCTGGGGCCGTGATGCGCTGGCCGGCGCCGGCTTCGCCTTGTGCTTTGGCGTGCCCTTGCTGCTCGGCTGGCCTGCGGGTGCCTGGTGCGACCAATACTCACCGCAGCGTATTGCGCAGATTGCTCACGGTGCCTTTCTTGTCGCGCTGCTCTGGCTGGTGGCGGCGAGTCGCAGCGAAACCTGGGGCGTGACCTTCTACCTGCTCGGCGCCACTTGTGCCGGCATCGGTTGGGCGCTGCTCGCACCGGCACGCATGGCCTTACTTGGTCGTCTGGCCGGCGAGCGTCAGGCCAAGCTGGCGGTATTGTTCAACGCCCTGGTGATGCTCGGCTTTGGCCTGGCGCCGCTGTTGCTGGCGCTGGCCCGCACCCAGGGCGGCTGGCCGGCGGTGCAGGCCTGTGGCTTGCTGCTGTTTCTGCTGGCCAGCGGCCTGATGCTGGGCCTTAAAGTGCCGGCGCTCGGCGGTGAGGGTCATGTACTGAAGCGTATTAGTCAGGGCTTCGCCTATGCCCTGGGCGCGCCACTGCTGGCCCAGGCGCTGCTCACGGCGGTGTTGATTTATCTCGCCATGGGGCCGATTCAGGTGATGCTGCCGCGCTTTGCTCAGCAGACCCTGATGCTCTCCGAGCTGGACCGTGGCCTTTTCCTCGGCGCGCTGGCGCTGGCGCTGCTGCTCGGTGGCGCGCTGGCCCTGCCGCTGGCGCGGCGTTTCGGCCAGGGCCGTAGTCTGCTGGTTGCTGCCGTGCTCAGTGGCGTGGCGCTGAGCCTGCTCGGCCTACAGGAGAGCCTGCTCGGTGCCCTGCTCTGCCTGGGCGCCAACGGCATGGGCGCGGGCCTGGCGGTGAGCCTGATCGTCGCCTTGCTGCAGCACGAGAGCGAGCCGGCGCTGCGTGGCCGCCTGCTGAGTGTGTACACCGTGACTAGCCAAGTGGTGCCGGCGGCTGGCGGGCTGGGCGCGGGTCTGCTGCTGGAGCGCCTGCCGGCCAGCCAGGGCTTGCTGCTGTGTGGGCTGAGCCTGACGGTGCTGTTTGCTCTGGCCGGGTTAAATCTGCGAACGCTGCGCCGCTATGCTTGAGATGAGAGAGTTGTGTTGGCTTTTTGCAGTGTGAATGCCGGCACTGAGCGTGTTGCAGTACTAAAACCTGTTGCTTGTTAAGCGCCGTTGGCGGGATCAGAAATAGCCCTCGATTTTCTTCTTTTCCATCGAACCGTCCTGGTCGTGGTCGATGATCCGTCCCTGCCGTTCTGAGGTGCGAGTCAGCAACATTTCTTGAATGATCTGCGACACGTCCGTGGCGGTAGACTCCACTGCGCCGGTCAGCGGATAGCAGCCCAAGGTACGGAAGCGCACCCGGCGGTGCCTTATGCCAGCACGCTGGCTGGGCGAGAGGTGTGGCAGGATGCGCTCGTCGTCAATGCAAATTAGCGTTCCGTGCCAGTCCAGTACCGGTCGCTCGGCAGCACGGTAAAGATCGACATTCTCGATATTCTCCAAATAGATGTACTGCCAGATGTCCAACTCGGTCCAATTTGACAGAGGGAAGACGCGCAGGCTTTCACCCTGATCAACTCGGCTGTTGTACAGATTCCATAACTCTGGCCGTTGCTGCTTGGGGTCCCAGCGGTGGTGGCGATCACGGAAGGAGAATACTCGTTCCTTGGCGCGCGACTTTTCCTCATCACGTCGCGCCCCGCCGAAGCAGGCGTCGAACTTGTAATGATCCAGTGCTTGTTTCAAGGCTTCGGTTTTCATCACGTCGGTGTACTTGGCTGAGCCGACCGAGAACGGATTGATATCCGCGGCTACCCCTTCCTGATTGATATGCACAAGCATGTCGAGTCCGAGCTTGGTTGCTAGGCGGTCACGAAACTCGCCCATTTCACGGAACTCCCAGGTTGTATCCACGTGCAGCAGCGGAAATGGAATGGTGCCAGGAAAGAAGGCCTTGCGAGCCAGATGCAGTAATACGGTCGAGTCTTTGCCGATGGAATAGAACAGGCAGGGGTTTTGTTTCTCTGCGACGATTTCGCGAAGAATATGGATAGCCTCGGCTTCGAGGGCGCGGAGGTGGGTCATGCGTGGAAACGGCAGCATCGAAAGGGTTGGCATCTGGGGCTCCTTATTCATGGATTGCATTGCGGGCAATGCTGCGGTTCGGCGAAGCCTGTTCGGGTGTTTGTCTCTGTGTGGCCGCAGGCGCCGCACAGCCAGTGTTCATTGAGTGTCTGTGACGTGGGGTAATCGCAGGCCAGACAGGCCAGCCCTGGCTGCAACTGTTGAACGGAGTAACCGGCCGCCTGGCAGGCCGGACAACTGATCGCTAGACGCATGGCCAATTGGTTAGCGGCGCGCCTGATTAATGCTTGGCGCCGCGGATTAAGGTGGGCGCGCATATCCGTTTCCAGCCAGACCTGGTCGTGCTTTTCCAGCATTGCTGTAACGGTTTGCTCAAGCTGAGCTGGATCCTGAACCGCCTTGCAGAAAATGCTATCGCCCGCCTGCCCGATGATCAGCGCATGGTCCGGGAAGCCGGCTTGTGTGGCGAATGCCTGCGCATCAGCCAGGCTGGTGACCCAGCGTTGTGCATAGTTGGTATCGCTACCACCTTGGCTGGCATACACCGCATAGCCTAGATGAGCATCCCACCAACACAGCAGTTCGTTGTCCCAAGGCAGCATGCCTAGGTAAGGGTCGCGTCCAAAGCTACCTTCGCTGCCCAGTCCGTAGCGTGTTCCTGCCAGTTGTGTCGCCAGTCGCGCTTTGGTCAGTGCTGTCTCATGGGCACTGCTGGTGCGGGATACCTCGCGGCTGAAGGTGCCGAGACGATCGGTATCAAAACTGTCGACAGTAACCACGTCGAAGCCACTGTCCGCGAGACTGTCAGCAACCAGTGGTGCCTTGTTGTGATTAGTGAGAAAGGCCAGTGTTTGCATGTCCGCCTCCTTAACCATGAACAGCAGCGAAGCCAGCTTCGCCGTCAAAGTTGTAGAGATTTTCGGTTTTCACCACATCAAAGCCTGCGGTGTGCAGGCGGGCCTGCAGGTCCAGCACATCGCTGAAACTGATGACTTCAGCCGCTGATTTGAAGCGGCAGCGCCAGTGGTCAACGCAGAAAGTTTCGGGGA
>NKIE01000043.1:9776-12256 GCA_002256055.1 Pseudomonas sp. PGPPP3
TGACGCCGCGGTTAGTGATCAGTTGCAGCAGTAGTTCGTCCGTGCCCTGCGGTCTAAGGGTTTGCCCGAGTTGCGCCGGCGTGCCTTCGCGCCACTGTAGGAACACGTCGACCCCTACCAGATCCTTTTTCTTCGGTATGGCACGCACCACCGCGGGCAGTTGTAGCGGGCCGCTGTTGGTGTAGGTCACGGGCGTCAATGTCTTGGGTTGCTGTCCTAGTTGGTCGATCACGGCGTCCGCGAAGGCTTGAGTGCCCAGCAGCTGCTTGCTCTGCCCAGCGCGGAAAATGTCGGCGGTGTGCAGGCCTTCTTCCAGAGTGCGCAGCCAGGCGTTATGAATCCGCTCTGCCACCTCTGCCTGGCCGATGTGCAGGAGCATTTGGATGGCGCCGTGCAGCAGGCCAGAGGGGTTGGCGACATCCTCGGCTAGGTCTGGCGCAGAACCATGAATGGCTTCGAACATGGCGCATTGGTCACCGATGTTGGCTGACCCGGCCATGCCTACTGAACCAGCGATTTGAGCGGCTACATCGGACAGAATGTCGCCATACAGGTTGGGCATGACGATCACATCGAAGCGTTCAGGGGTGTCGGCCAGTCTCGCGGCCCCTATGTCTACGATCATGCTGTCGTGAGCAATATCCGGGTAGTGCGCGCCGATCTCGTTGAAGACCTGATGGAACAGTCCGTCGGTCATCTTCATGATGTTGTCTTTGACGAAACAGGTGACGCGCTTGCGACCTTGTTGTCGGGCGTATTCGAAGGCATAGCGCACGATGCGCTCGCAGCCCGGTCGGGTGATCAGTTTCAGGCACTGATAGACCTCTTCTGTTTGCCGGTGCTCGATGCCGGCATATAAGTCCTCTTCGTTCTCACGCACGATGACCACATTCATCAGTGGATGACGGGTCGGCACAAAGGGTGCGTAAGCGACACATGGCCGGACGTTGGCATACAGTCCTAGCGCCTTGCGAGTGCTGACGTTGAGGCTTTTGTAGCCGTTGCCCTGCGGTGTAGTGATGGGTGATTTGAGAAACACCTGAGTGCGCCGCAATGAGGCCCAAGCGTCGTCTGCTATACCGCTGGTGTTACCGCGCAAGTACACCTGCTCACCAATCTCGATAACTTCAGGTTCGATTCGAGCCCCGGCAGCTTCTAGGATGCGCAAGGTGGCCTGCATGATGGCTGGGCCGATGCCATCGCCATAGGCTACGGTGATTGGGGTTTTGGACATGAAACACCTCGTCGGATTCAAGTTGACGGGTAAATTGTCCATTGCTCAATGCATTGTGGATAATCGATTTCTTGCTCACAAACCATCGCGTATAAGCAATGAATAAAAGTCGTTTCCATACCCGTCAGACCACGTTTCGACAGCTGGAAATCTTCCGCGAGGTGGCCGAGCGGCTGAGCGTCACTGAGGCCGCTCGTAGCCTTAATCTCGCGCAATCTTCAGTGTCTACTCA
This sequence comes from Pseudomonas sp. PGPPP3, assembly GCA_002256055.1. Classification (GTDB taxonomy): domain Bacteria; phylum Pseudomonadota; class Gammaproteobacteria; order Pseudomonadales; family Pseudomonadaceae; genus Aquipseudomonas. The sequence goes on from NKIE01000043.1 coordinate 11,243, forward strand.
GTTGGGTAAAATGGAGCAGGCGCTGGGTTACAGCCTGTTTGAGCAGATCGGGAAACGCCTGTATTTAACCGATGCCGGGCGCGAAGTTTTGCGGGGTACACGGGAGCTATTTAGCGCCTTAGACAGCCTGGAAATGCGCCTGGCGCAGATGCGCGGCATGACTCTGGGACAATTGCGGCTGGGCGTGGTCACCACCGCCAAGTATCTGGTGCCGCGGCTGCTTGGTCCTTTTTGTAAGGAGTACCCCGAGGTTGAATATTGCTAACCGTTCTGAGGTTATTCGCCGGTTACAAGACAATCTGGATGATCTCTACGTGTTCAGTCAGCCGCCCGAACAGCTAGATATCCTTGCCATACCGCTGGCGGATAATCCTCTGGTGGTGATTGCCCCGGCTCGACATCCTCTGGCCGGTCAATGCGGGATCAAGTGGGAAGCGTTGGCAGCCGAGCCCTTTATCAGCCGTGAAGTCGGGTCTGGAACACGGCATGCTATTGAAGAGCACTTTGCCCGGTTCGGCTGGCGCTGTTCGCCGCGTATGACCATTGAAAGCAACGAGGCCATTAAGGAGTCAGTAGCTGCCGGGCTGGGTATTTCCATTGTGTCGCGGCACACCCTGCTGCATACCGCACCGGGCAATTTGGTCGAGCTTGATGTACAGCAGTTTCCCATTCCCAACCGCTGGTACTTAGTGCGCTGGCGGACCAAGTGCCCTTCGCCGGTAGCGGAAACCTTTGCGCGTTTTGTACGAGAGGCGGACCTATTGTCTAAAGGCAATACATAAATCGCTAATAATCGATTATCAGTAAACAAGGTTAAGGGCTAGCTTCGGGTCATATCCCCCGAGGAGACTTGCCTATGAAAACCGTACACAAACATGTACTCCCCTATGACAGCGACGGCGTGACACTGTCGTTACCTTCGGGTTATCGCCTGCTTAAAGCCGAATATCTGCCGTACAACAAAACCGTCTGCTGCTGGGTCGAGGTACCGACGGATCCCCGCCTGCCTAAAGA
>NKIE01000044.1:0-2577 GCA_002256055.1 Pseudomonas sp. PGPPP3
TTGGCCGCCACCGTCGTTCTGTCCCGTGACATCGCCTCGCTGGGTATCTACCCGGCAGTAGATCCACTCGACTCGACTTCGCGTCAGCTGGATCCGCTGGTTATCGGCGTTGAGCACTACGAGACAGCTCGTGGCGTACAGTACGTTCTGCAGCGTTACAAGGAACTGAAGGACATCATCGCGATCCTGGGTATGGACGAGCTGTCGGAAGCCGACAAGCAGTTGGTATCCCGTGCGCGTAAGATCCAACGCTTCCTGTCGCAGCCGTTCTTCGTGGCTGAAGTCTTCACCGGTGCCTCGGGTAAATACGTTTCCCTGAAAGACACCATCGCAGGCTTCAAAGGCATCCTCAACGGTGACTACGACCATCTGCCAGAACAAGCGTTCTACATGGTTGGTGGTATCGAAGAAGCCGTCGAGAAAGCCAAGAAACTGTAATCCGTGCGCCCGGCAACGGGCGCTCACGTGAGGCAAGCATATGGCCATAACAGTCCATTGCGATATCGTCAGTGCAGAAGCGGAGATTTTCTCCGGTCTGGTTGAGATGGTCGTAGCACACGGCAGCCTGGGTGACCTGGGTATTGCCTTGGGCCACGCGCCATTGATCACTGATTTGAAGCCGGGCCCTATCCGGGTGATCAAGCAGGGTGGCGAATCCGAGGTGTTCTACATCTCTGGTGGCTTCCTGGAAGTGCAGCCGAACATGGTTAAGGTCTTGGCCGATACCGTACTGCGTGCTGCCGATCTGGATGAGGTGGCTGCTCAGACGGCTTTGAAAGCTGCTGAGAAAGCGTTGCACGAACGAGGCGCGGACTTTGATTACTCCGCCGCTTCGGCCCGCCTGGCAGAGGCTGCAGCTCAGCTGCGGACACTCCAGCAGGTACGCAAGAAGTTCGGCGGCTAATCCCGTCAGGCTTCAGCGCAAGCGAGTAAAAGGGTAGCCTTGGCTACCCTTTTTCTTGTCTGTCATTTACCCGTTCCAGGGAATTCAGGAAGCTCAGCATGTCTCTCGATATCGTCATTCTTGCCGCCGGCCAGGGCACTCGTATGCGTTCGGCGCTGCCTAAAGTGCTGCACCCAGTGGCTGGCAAGTCCATGCTTGGGCATGTAATCGACACCGCCCGCCACTTGCAGCCGCAGAGCCTTCAGGTGGTGATTGGCCATGGTGCCGAGGCAGTGCGCGAGCGTTTGGCAGCGCCTGACCTGAATTTCGTCTTGCAGGCCGAACAGCTGGGGACTGGGCATGCCGTGGCTCAGGCCCTGCCGGCGTTAAATGCCGAACGCGTGCTAATTCTCTATGGCGATGTGCCGCTGATTGCAGCCGAAACTCTGCAGCGTTTACTGGCCCTAGTCAGCGATCAACAGCTGGGCTTGCTCACCGTGCAGTTGGCCGACCCAACGGGCTATGGCCGAATTGTTCGCGGTGCCGACGGGCAGGTCGAAGCCATCGTCGAGCACAAGGATGCCAATGCCGCGCAACGCGCCATCAGCGAAGGTAATACCGGCATTCTTGCTGTACCAGGCAAACGTCTGGCGGACTGGCTGGGGCGTCTGTCCAACAGCAATGCCCAGGGCGAGTATTACCTGACCGACGTGATCGCCATGGCCGTAGCCGACGGCTTGGTGGTGGCCACCGAGCAGGCCAGCGATGAAATGGAAGTGCTAGGTGCCAACGACCGCATTCAACTGTCTCAGCTCGAGCGCCACTATCAATACCGCGCAGGCCGCCGCCTGATGGCTCAGGGTGTGACCCTGATCGATCCCGCGCGCTTTGATTTGCGTGGCGAAGTTACTGTGGGTCGCGACGTGCTGATCGACATCAACGTGATCCTCGAAGGCCAGGTGGTGATCGAAGATGGCGTGCACATCGGCCCCAACTGCGTGATCAAGGACAGCGTCCTGCGCCAAGGCGCCATCGTTAAAGCCAACAGTCATCTGGATGGCGCCGACGTGGGTGAGGGTGCCGACTGCGGTCCGTTTGCCCGCCTGCGACCGGGCAGTGTGCTGGGTGCCAAGGCACACGTCGGTAACTTCGTTGAGCTGAAAAACGCCAAATTGGGCGCGGGCGCCAAGGCCGGTCACCTCAGCTATCTGGGCGATGCTGAGATCGGCGCACGGACCAACATCGGCGCTGGCACCATTACCTGCAACTATGACGGTGCTAACAAGTTCAAAACCGTACTGGGCGAGGACGTGTTTATCGGCTCCAACAGTTCCCTGGTAGCCCCCGTGAACCTGGGCGACGGTGCCACCACCGGAGCGGGTTCTACCGTCACCGCTGATGTGCCAGCTAACACCCTGGCGGTAGGCCGCGCCAAGCAGCGCAACATTGATGGCTGGAAGCGTCCGGTTAAGCTGGCGAAATAGTGAAAGGTAGGATGGGTTGAGCATAGCGATACCCATGCCGGGCAATTGATGGGTTACGCCTGAGGCTAACCCATCCTACGGCCTTTGGTCGTTTTCAGCCTTGACGCAAAAGCTTCATTAGGTTTTGATTCGCTTTAATAACTTTCGAATCGAAACTTTCGCATGTCCAAGCGCAACACCCCGCAACGACGACATACCATTCTTGCCCTG
>NKIE01000044.1:2587-12182 GCA_002256055.1 Pseudomonas sp. PGPPP3
GATCAGCTGGCCCGACAGTTCGAAACCTCGGAAGTGACCATCCGCAAGGACCTTGCCGCCCTGGAAAAAAACGGTCTGCTGCTGCGCCGTTATGGTGGTGCGGTACCGATGCCGCAGGAATTGATCAGCGAACCCAGTCAGCCCGTCTCGGCCTATAAGCAGGCGATTGCCCGCGCGGCAGTGGGCTGCATTCGCGAGCATGCCCGGATCATCATCGACAGCGGCACCACCACCGCAGCGATGATCCCGCAATTAGGCCCCAAGCCCGGCTTGGTGGTGATGACTAACTCGCTGAACGTGGCCCGTGCCCTCAGTGAACTGGAGCACGAACCGGTGTTGCTGATGACCGGCGGCACCTGGGACCCACATTCGGAGTCCTTCCAGGGTCAGGTGGCGGAGCAGGTGCTGCGTTCCTACGATTTCGACCAGCTGTTTATCGGTGCCGATGGCATCGATCTGGCCCGTGGCACCACTACCTTCAACGAGCTGCTCGGCCTCAGCCGGGTCATGGCCGAGGTGGCGCGGGAAGTCATCGTCATGGTCGAGGCCGACAAGATTGGCCGCAAGATTCCCAATCTGGAGCTGCCCTGGAGCAGCATCCATACCCTGATAACCGACGAGCGCCTCCCTGCCGAGGCCCGTGAACAGATTGCCGCGCGCGGGGTCAACCTGATCTGCGCCGCGACTCAAGCCAAGTAAGGAGCAAATCTATGTGTGGCATTGTGGGCGCCATCGCCGAACGGAATATCTCAGCCATCCTGGTCGAAGGCCTTAAACGCCTGGAGTACCGTGGTTATGACAGCGCCGGTGTGGCGATTTTCAGCACTGACGGTCAACTGCAGCGCTGCCGTCGCACGGGCAAGGTCAGCGAGCTGGACCAGGCCCTGGCCGGTCAGCCCTTGCTCGGCCGCTTGGGCATTGCCCATACCCGCTGGGCCACACACGGCGCGCCGTGTGAGCGCAATGCTCACCCGCATTTTTCCGGTGACGATCTGGCTGTGGTGCACAACGGCATCATTGAAAACCACGAAGCCCTGCGTCAGCGCCTGCAAGCGCTCGGCTATGTATTCAGCTCCGATACCGACACCGAAACCATCGTCCACCTGCTGCACCACAAGTTGAAAGAGCACGCCGACCTGGCCGATGCACTGAAGGCGGCAATCCCTGAACTGCACGGTGCCTATGGTCTGGCAGTGATCAGCGCGCAGCAGCCAGATCGTCTGCTCGCCGCCCGGAGCGGTAGCCCGCTGGTGATCGGCTTGGGTATGGGTGAGAACTTCCTCGCCTCCGACCAGTTGGCCCTGCGCCAAGTCACCGATCGCTTTATGTACCTGGAAGAAGGCGATATCGCTGAAATCCGCCGTGACAGCGTGCAGATCTGGGATCAGCACGGTCAGTCGGTACAGCGTGAACAGGTGCAATATCACGAAGGCGCCGAGGCGGCCGACAAGGGCGCCTATCGCCACTTCATGCTCAAGGAAATCCACGAGCAGCCCAAGGTGGTGCAGCGCACGCTGGAAGGCCGCCTGGGTTCCGATCACGTCCTGGTGCAAGCTTTCGGCCCACACGCCGCGGAGCTGTTTGCTCAGGTCAAGAACGTGCAGATCGTTGCCTGCGGCACCAGTTACCACGCTGGTATGGTTGCCCGTTACTGGCTCGAAGAGCTGGCCGGTATCCCTTGTCAGATTGAAGTGGCCAGCGAGTTCCGCTACCGCAAGGTGGTGGTGCAGCCGGATAGCTTGTTTGTCAGCATCTCCCAGTCCGGCGAAACCGCAGACACCCTGGCGGCCCTGCGCAATGCCAAGGAGTTGGGTTTCCTCAGCAGCCTGGCGATCTGTAACGTCGGCACCAGCTCCTTGGTGCGCGAGTCGGCGCTGACCCTGCTGACTCAAGCTGGCCCGGAAATCGGCGTAGCCTCGACCAAGGCCTTCACCACCCAGCTGGTGGCCTTGCTGCTGCTGACCCTGTCCCTCGGCCAGGTACGCGGCACCTTGAGCAAAGCCAACGAGGCCGAGCTGGTGGACGAACTGCGCCGCCTGCCGACGCGTCTGGGCGAAGCCCTGGCGATGGACAAAACCGTAGAGAAAATCGCCGAGCTGTTCGCCGAGAAGCACCACACCCTGTTCCTCGGCCGCGGCGCGCAATACCCGGTGGCGATGGAAGGCGCGCTCAAGCTCAAGGAAATCTCCTACATTCACGCTGAAGCTTACCCGGCCGGCGAGCTCAAGCACGGCCCGTTGGCCCTGGTGGACAGTGACATGCCGGTGGTTACCGTGGCGCCGAACAACGAGCTGTTGGAGAAGCTCAAGTCCAACCTGCAGGAAGTCCGTGCCCGCGGTGGAGAGCTGATCGTGTTCGCCGATGAGCAAGCCGGCATGAGCAATGGCGAAGGCACCCACGTGGTCAACATGCCGCATATCCACGACGTGCTAGCGCCAATCCTTTACACCCTGCCGTTGCAACTGCTGTCTTACTACGTCGCCGTGCTCAAGGGCACCGACGTCGACCAGCCGCGCAACCTGGCCAAGTCGGTGACAGTGGAGTAAATCCACACGCCCCAGCAACTCAACTGGCTGTAGAGCATCAAGGAGGATATGACCGAGTAGCACAACGTGGCCAGCCCTTGACCGGAGCAGGCACCGTTGTGGCCAGCTGTGCTGGAAACGCTGATTTTGATCGACAAACACAGTCCGCCGATGACGCCTTTATCTATTGGTCCAACTGAGGTTTTTGCCATGTCCACCCTTGTTGCTGCCATCGATCCAACCCGCGAAAGCCTGGCCCGTTTTGTGGCGGAGGTGCCTTCAGGTCAGCCGGTGCTGATGCTTAACCTGCTGCGTTTTTGCGAGCAGGCCGGTTATGGCGCCGAACATTCGGCGGTACCTTGCAGTGGGCGTGAGGCCTACGCCGAGTACTCCCGACAGGTGTTGCCGTTGTTACACGGCGTTGGCGGCCAGATTTTCTGGCTGGGCAAGGCACACTGTGCCGTGATCGCGCCTGCTGGCGAAGACTGGGATGAAGTGCTGCTGGTGAAGTACCCGAACAAGGAGGCGTTTCTGCAGATGATTCAGTCGTCGGCCTACCGTGCGATTGTTCATCACCGCACTGCCGCGCTGGCCGACTCGCGGCTTGTGGCGACCACCGAGGCGCCGCTTGGCTAATGCGCTTCGGCAGGGGACTCACATAACCTGCCGGTTGGTTTTCTGCTGCGGAGCTGTGAATGAAAGTCGCCGCATGCAGGCGCTGTTGGCGTGGGGGTAAAGCCACGGGGCACTACTTCCATCAGGCCGATGACTTCTATCGTCATGCTGGTTCAGGTCTTGCCCGGTGTGATGGGCCAATGACCGAGTCACAGTACGGGTGCACCTACATTCGAACCGGATGGCTTCGCCGTGGCGGAGATCTCAGCGTGCGGCAGGATCGATATGCCGCAAGCGCGCGGCGAACAGGGCATGAGCGGTGAGGTCCACTGGGCGGTGTTTAACGCTGCTGGCAGGTGGGTAGTGACCAGTGCAGTTATCGCCCTTGTGGTTGTGTGCCGGGCGAATCGGGCGTGGACTGAAACCGCCGCCGCAGTTAGGGCAGACGTTCTCCAGCAGGGTCACGCAGGCGGCGCAGAAGGTGCATTCGAAGCTGCAGATGCGTGCGTCCTCGGCTGCCGGTGGCAAGGCCTGATTGCAGTGTTCACAGCTAGGGCGCAGTTCGAGCATGGCGGTCATCCTGGGTGGAGTAACCGCCGTTATATGCCCGCCGAGCCAGTGCTGCCAAGCGGGGAGCTGCAAGTGTTGATGCAGAGCCGGCTCAGGCTGCCTGATTCTGGCTGATGAAGCGCATCATCCATTCCGCCACGGCACTGCCCTGATGGGCCTGGTCGAGGCTGTCGATGGCGTTCTGGTAGAGGCTGGGTTCGTAGGCGTGGCGGCGCAATACCAGTAGGTCGCGGGAGTAGTCGTGGAAAAACTCCGGGTGGCCTTGGAAGCACAGCACCTGATCACCAATCGCGTAGGCCGCGTTCGGGCAGAACTCGCTGGAGGCCAGCAGGGTGGCGCCTTGCGGTAGCTGGGTCACTTGGTCCTGGTGCCAGATCATCATGTCCAGGGTGTCGGTTTGCGGATTCATCCAGTTGGGCTTTTGCGTAACTTGGTAGCGGTGAATACCCATGCCCCATCCCTGACTCGCGCGCTCGGTCTTACCGCCCAGCAGCAGGGCCAGTAACTGGTGGCCAAAGCACACACCGAGCAGCTTGTCGCCACGCTGATAAAGCTTGAGCACATAGCCGCGCAGGGTCTCGATCCACGGGTCGCTGCCGAAAGAGTCGGCTTTGCTGCCGGTGATCAGGTATGCATCGTAACGTTTGTCCTCAGGCGGGTATTCGCCCTGAACCACGTTATAAACCTCAAACTCTGCCGCGATCGGTTGGGTGGCAAAGAGTTGCTGGAACATGTGGCCGTAGCCTTTGTACTGGTCGACCAGTTCCGGGCGAATGTTATCGGTTTCCAGGATGCAAATGCGCTGTGGCATAGGGGGTGTCACCTCACTTAAGAGTCAAAATGCGTTTGATATATTTAATGTACCGTCTTGTTTTACTGAACACCTTGGCCGCGCATTATTCACGCACTGGCCCCCCGCGGAAAGATGCTTGGCCAGTATTTTTTCACCCTTTGTCGGCTCGTCATTATTGGCCGGCGCACGGGGTAAATCGAACCCGCGAAAACAACCCCTTGCGGTTCCATCAGGGGGGTTGATTCTGGGTATTCAGCTTTTCGTTAATCAGTCGAGTTGGCTGGCACGTCGAGCGAACGATTTACCCAGGAAAGAGGGCGCTTAGTAGTCGACCTTGCCACGCCCGGCCTTGATGCTGCCGCGCTGGCTTTTGCCTTCCAGTCGGCGCTTCTTCGAGCCGAGGGTCGGCTTGGTGGGGCGCCGTGCTTTTTCAACTTTGATCGCCGCCAGGATCAGTTCTTTCAACCGCTCCAGGGCGTCGCTACGGTTCTGTTCCTGTGTGCGGTATTGCTGGGCCTTGATGATGATCACGCCATCGCTGGTGATGCGCTGGTCGCGCAGGGCCAGCAGGCGCTCCTTGTAGAAGAGCGGCAAGGACGAGGCCTGGATATCAAAGCGCAGGTGCACGGCGCTGGACACCTTGTTGACGTTTTGCCCGCCGGCACCCTGGGCGCGAATGGCGCTCAGCTCGATTTCGCTGTCGGGCAGCTGGACGCTATTGGAGAGCTGCAACATCGGCTGGGCACGGCTGAATCAGGGCGCACAGAATACCCCGATTGAGCGGTCTTGGCCGCGCCGACAATCCTGTCGTGCCGAGTGACATTGCAGAACGTGGAAAAACCATTGTCGTGGCTGTAACGCCGGGCGGGTAGCGATCTCTAGTTAGGTGTCGGCGCTGAATGATTCAGGCCTGCCGACTAACCCAACCCACAGAGTCGAGGATTTGCCCATGAACGCAAAAAACACCGTAAGCATGACTGGCGCTGCATTGGCTTTGGCGGCCGCCGGTTTGTTCGCCAGCCTGTCGACCCAGGTCATGGCTGAAGAGGCGCAGGTACATTGCTACGGCATCAACGGCTGCAAAGGTCAGAACGATTGCAAGACGGCAGAAAACGCCTGCAAAGGTCAGGCTGTCTGCAAGGGCCATGGCTTCAAGGCCACCACCCTGGCTGAGTGCAATGCTGCGGGCGGTAAAGTCGGCGAGTAAGTGGGTTGGCGGTGGCCTGTTGCAGGTCACCGCGGCCATTCATCGACATGGAGCTAAGCATGAACCCAGTGACGACTTGCCTCGGCTATGGCCTGGGTTTACGCAATGAGTATTACCAGTCGATTCTCGAACAGCGGCCGGCGGTCGATTGGTTCGAAATTCTCTCCGAGAATTATCTCGTCGATGGCGGCAAGGCGTTGTACTACCTCGACGCGATCGGTGAGCACTATCCATTGGTCATGCACGGTGTATCACTGTCGATCGGTGGTCCGCATGCCTTGGACATGGACTATCTGCAACGCCTCAAGCGATTGGCTGAGCGCGTACAACCGGAGTGGATCTCTGACCACTTATGTTGGAGCCGCGGTAACGCCCATCAGCTGCACGACTTATTACCGCTGCCGTACACCGAAGAAAGCCTGCAGCATGTAGCCGCCCGAGTGCGCCAAGTGCAGGACGTATTGGAGCGCCCGCTGGTGCTGGAAAATGTCTCCAGCTACTTGCGCACTGCCAACGATGAATTCAATGAATGGGAGTTTCTCGCCCGGCTCAGCGAGTTGAGTGGCTGTGAGTTATTGCTCGACGTTAACAACGTCTATGTCAGCTCGCGTAATCACCATTTTGACCCGTGGAGCTTTATCAGTGCTCTGCCCGCGCAACGCATTCGGCAAATCCATTTGGCGGGGCATAGCGATTATGGCGACTATGTGATCGATACCCATGATCAGCCAATTTGCGACCCGGTTTGGCAGTTATATCAGCGCACATTGGCCCATTTGGGGCCGGTTTCAACCATGATCGAGCGGGATGATAATTACCCGCCTTTTAGCGAGCTATTGGCCGAGTTGCACAAGGCCCGCGAACTCGGCGAAACGACCTTGCAGGCGCGTGCCCTATGCGCTTAAACGACTGGCAGCGGGCTGTTGAGGCTTACTTGCTTGGCGCTCAAGCGGAGCCGGATGCTGCCTTGCTCGCCAGCTTGGTGGGCAGCCTGAGCCTTTCGGTGACGCAGGGGCTTGGCATTTATCACCATGCTTATCGCGCCCGTTTGCTTGGCGTCATGCGCGAAGACTTTCCGGCCGTGCGCTACTGGTTGGGCGATGAAGATTTTGCTGCCCTGGTGCAGGCTTATTTAGACGCTTGCCCATCGCAGCATTTCAGTTTGCGCTGGTTGGGTGAGCGCTTTGCCGGGTTTATCGCCCAGCACTATGCAACCACAGCGGCCGCACCGCTGGCGGAGTTGGCGCAGCTGGAGTGGGCGTTTACCTTGGCCTTTGATGCCTTGCCCGGTGAGCCCTTGAGCGTGGCGCAAATGGCCAGTTTACCGGCGAGCGCATGGCCGAGTTTGCAGGTGCAATTACTGCCCTGTGTGCACCGCTTGCCGTTGCACTACAACAGCGTGGCACTTTGGCAGGCAGCCAAGGCCGAGGATGAATTTCCGCCCAGCGAAGGTTTGCCCGAGCCGACCCTGTGTTTGTTCTGGCGCCATCAACTGGTCTGCCACTACCGCAGCGTTGCCAGTGATGAAGCCGGCGCCTTGTTGGGTATGTGCGACGTCGGCTGGAACTTTGCCGAGCTCTGCGAGCAACTCACCGAGCAGGGTGAACTGGCTCCAACCAAGGCCGCCAGTTGGCTCAAACAATGGATCAGTGACGGCCTGCTGCAGCGCCGTGTTTAGCGCGACTCACGCAGCTTGGTCAGTAGCGCTTCGTGGCGTTTGTGCGCGAGCGGCGGCGACCGGACTCGACCTGCAAAAAGCTGAATTGCTCGGCGCTCATGCGCAGGTAATAGGTGTTTCGCAGGAGGTTGCGCATCGAGGTCCTTTCGAGCGTTATGCGGATGACCGCTTTAGGGTTTCTGAATGGTATTCGTCAGGTCGAGAATCTGCTTGGCAGAGCTTTCCAGGGCGCTTGAGGCCACGCGGATCTCCTGGAGAAAACTCAACAGGGCCACGATAAAGCTGATCATGCTGATGACAAACAAGGCCGCTACCGCATAGGTGGCGTTGAAGCCCATTAGCTCGCTGATAAACAGCAAGGCGATCACTGTGCAGATCAGCAGGGCGGTCAGGGTGCACAGGTTGATCGCACGGTTACACAGCACCGTGCGGCGGAACAGGGTGAACAGTTCGGTGCGTGGCTGCGAGGAGCGTGCTGGGTTTTCGAGGATAAAGGTTTCGAGCTTGCGGGTACGGTCGACCACGCGCGACAGGCGATTGATCAACACTGACAGCATGGTACTCAGCGCAGTGAGTAAAAACACCGGGGCGACGGCCAGCTGAATAACGTGGGCCAGTTCGGGAATGCTGCTTTCAGGAAACATCGGCGTCTCTCGTCAGGTGCGGAGTAAAAACCTGGCGATTTTGCGCCAAGCCTGGCGGCGACGCCATGCCTGCTGAGCCCGCGCCTCGCGTCAGAATATGTGCAGTAGCCGTGTCTGTTGTCGATCACGCCAAAGGTTCATGGTTCGAGCACGGCCATCAGGGTATCGAGGTTGTGCTGGAACATTCCCAGGTAAGTGCTGGCTGGGCCGCTGGCTGCCAGGGCGTCGGAGTACAGGGTTCCGCCAACCTTGGCGCCGGCCTCGTCGGCGATCTGCTTGATCAGGCGCGGGTCACGGATGTTCTCCACAAACACCGCACGCACCCCTTCACTGCGCAATTGCCGGATCAGGCGGGCGACTTCGGCCGCGGAGGGTTCGTCGCTGGTGGACAGCCCTTGTGGGGCGATGAACTGCAGCTGCCAGGCCTGGCCGAAATAGCCGAAGGCGTCATGGCTGGTGACCACTTTGCGCTGGCTTGCCGACAGGCTGTTGAGCTGGCGGTTGGCCTGTTCGCGCAGTACTTGCAGGCGCACCAGGTAGGCGTCGCGACGTGCGGTGTAATCGGCGCTGTTGCTGGGGTCGAGTTGGCTCAAGGCCTTGGCGATATTGCGCACATAGATTTCAGCATTGCTCAGGCTTTGCCAGGCGTGTGGGTCGGGGACGCTGTGGCCGTGCTCGATGAGCTGCAATGGCAGTACTCCTGCGCTGGCATCAATGCGCGTGCCGCGTGCTTCGCTGCTGTCCAGTAGACGCTCCAGCCAGGGCTCAAAACCGAGGCCATTGGCGATGATCAAGTCGGCCTTGAGTAGCGCCTTGGCATTCTCCGGGCTGGGCTCGAAGACGTGCGCATCCTCGTCGGCACCGACCAGGTTCACCAGCTCAATGTGTTTGCCGCCGATCGCTTGGGTCAGGTCGGCGAGGATGCTGAAGCTGGTGACCACCTGGGGTTTGTCGGCGGCGTGCAGGCTTAGCGGCAGGAGTAGGGCGAGTGCGGCAAGCAGGGGGCGCATGGGTGCAATCCTTAGAGGGCGGAGGGAATGGGGGGCGTGCGCAGCAGGCCGTGCACCGGGCCGGCGATCACCGAGAACACATAGGCAGCACCGGCCAGCAAAATGATGCAGGGGCCGCTGGGCAGGTTGGCGTAGTAGGACAGCAGCAAACCGAGCCACACGCAGACGCCGCCAAGCAGCGCGGCGATGAGCAGTAGCACCGGCAGTTGGCGAGTCCAGAAGCGTGCGGCGGCGGCCGGCAGCATCATCAGTCCAACCACCATCAGCGCACCGATGGCCTGAAAACCGATGACCAGATTGAGCACCACCAGGGTTAGAAACAGCCCATAGGCCAGCGGCCCGAAGCGGCTGACGCTGCGTAAAAACAGCGGGGCGAAGCTGTCCAGCGCCAGGGCGCGATAAATCAGCGTCAGGCCGAGCAGGCTGCCACTGGCTACCAGCAGCATGCCGTTGAGGGTCGCGCCATCCACCGCCAGCGCTGAGCCGAACAGCAGATGGACTAAATCCAGTTTGCGCCCTGCAAGGCCCAGCAAGAGCACGCCGCCGGCCAACG
>NKIE01000832.1 GCA_002256055.1 Pseudomonas sp. PGPPP3
CGCCCTGGCCGGCGTGTTTATTGCCATCGGCCACAAGCCCAACACCGAGCTGTTCGTCAACCAGCTGGAGATGCGCGACGGCTACCTGAGCGTACGCGGCGGCAGTGAAGGCAACGCCACTGCTACCACCATCCCAGGCGTCTTTGCTGCGGGCGACGTGGCTGACCATGTTTACCGTCAAGCCATTACCTCTGCCGGCGCCGGCTGCATGGCGGCACTGGATGCCGAGAAGTTCCTCGACGACAATTGAGTCGTCTCGGCGGGCGCCTCGCGCCCGCCCACCCTGCTGGCATCCTTCCTCATGCTGACCTGGCTGCAGCGCGACTCATTGAATTTTCCGCCACTAAATCGCGCCTTGCGCGAGCCCAACGGACTACTGGCCGCGGGCGGCGATCTCAGCCCAGAACGCCTGATCCAGGCCTACCGACACGGCTGCTTCCCCTGGTTCCAAGATGGCCAGCCGATTCTCTGGTGGTCCCCCGATCCGCGCACCGTATTGCTCCCTGAGGAACTGCACGTATCGCGCAGCCTGGAGAAATGCCTGCGCCAACAGCGCTACAAAGTCACCTTCGACCAGCAATTCAGTCGAGTCATTCAAGCCTGCGCCGCACCGCGCACCTACGCCGACAGCACCTGGATCACCACGCCCATGCAGGAGGCCTACCTACAACTGCATGAGCAAGGTATTGCCCACTCCGTCGAGGTCTGGCTGGGTGAAGAATTGGTTGGCGGCCTCTA
>NKIE01000833.1 GCA_002256055.1 Pseudomonas sp. PGPPP3
GACTTCTTCAAGGCTGGCTTCCACCCCTGGCAGCACAACAATCTCGAACTGCTGGAGAAGTTCAGCAGCGAAATTGACCCCGCCGCCAGCGCCGCCGCCTGCGTCGACATAAAAAAAGGCCACTCGCGGGGCCCTTTTTTTTGGTACGTGGTCAGCCCAGCAAAAAGCGCCGAGCATCGGCCGCGCTTTGGGCTGGGATCTCCTCCATCGGCACATGCCCAACACCCGGATAAACCTTCACCTCGATACCTGGCAGATCACGCTGCCAGAGCGGCACGTGCTTAGGCGAAATCCAGCGATCACGCTCCCCCCATAGCAACAGGGTTGGCGCCTTGATCTGCGCCACTCGCGCAGGCGTAGTATGCAGTTCGTCACGATTGACCTGCAGCAGCACACGAAAGATCTGCATCATCGATTTACGATTGCCGGGGCGACGACTGAGGTCGTAATAGCGCTGGATGACCCCCGACTTGATCCGCCCACGGTCACCGTAAACCTCCTTCACGCCCTGGGCGATTAACGCCCGCGGCATCCACAGCGGCATCGCCAGCGTGGCGCCTGGCAAGGCGGCGGAGGCGATCATCCATGGCACCTTGGCCATCGGGTAACCGGCAGGATCGATCAGCACCAGCTTGTTTACCCGCGCAGGTTTGAGCACGGCATAGTTCCAGGCGATATAGCCACCCAGGGAATTGCCAACCAGAGACGCCTGCCTAACGCCCAGGTGCTCCAGCA
>NKIE01000834.1 GCA_002256055.1 Pseudomonas sp. PGPPP3
GACAGGCACAGACTAAGAGGCAAAAAAAAAGCAACCATGGTTTGCTTTTCTTCCGCAGCGTAAAAATTATCTTGGTAGAAAACCACCTTTCTTTAGGTATTTTCTTACGGTTGGTATAGAGCCCTTGCCCTGTAGAACGAGTATTTTGACGAGGTCGGCCGCTGATATTTTGGGGTCAATAGCGATTTGCTTTATTGCTGATTTGCTTATCTCTTCAAAAAGCTTTTTGGTGTTCTCTTGCTTCGCTGTCCCCGGCTTGCCATTGGCTTTGCCAGCTGCTTTGGCCCTTTCCGACGCTTTTGCTGCAAATGCCTGATCGAGTGCAGTTCGCAGAAACCGAGATGCGCTCAAGTCGTTCCGGAGGTTGTCCGTGTGGTCAGCTTCTAGGTATAGCGAAGCTAACATCAATGCTTTTGAGGTCTCGCCATACCGAATGGAGAACTCCTCCCGGGCCTCTATTTCAAGATCGCTGCTACGCTCCCTTTCCCTTTTGAGGAGAGAAGCATACTGGGTGGCGTCAGTTAGCCTGATCTGTTCGACTAGATCATAGTCAAGGTCGTAAAGACGCAGCTCTAGGTTGAAAAGCCAGTTGCCAAGTGCCGTTACTGCCTCGACTGCCTGAATGAGCGCATAGGTTGCTACAAGCTGGGTGTCGCTGGCTGGGTGATTGACCCCTAAGACGCCTCGAATGGCTCTAGGTAGTGAGGTCGCTTCGGAAAAACAAACGT
>NKIE01000835.1 GCA_002256055.1 Pseudomonas sp. PGPPP3
ATGCGACGCACGTCCGGATGGACGATGATCGGGTCAGCGGCCTTTTCCGGCGCTTTCGGGCCAGTCAAGGAGCGCATCTGCAGACGCTCACGAGCGTACTTCAGGCCGCCCTGGAAGCCGATTTCGGCGTGAGCCAGACCTTGCAGAGCAGTACCCAGGCGGGCAGTGTTCATGAAGGTGAACATGCAGTTCAGGCCCTTGTTGGCTGGGCCGATCAGGAAACCGGTCGCGCCATCGAAGTTCATTACGCAGGTGGCGTTACCGTGGATGCCCATCTTGTGTTCGAGCGAGCCACAGGAAACAGCGTTGCGCGAGCCAACCGAACCGTCTGCGTTCACATTGAACTTCGGCACGATGAACAGCGAGATACCCTTGGTGCCCTGCGGGGCGTCCGGCAGGCGAGCCAGCACGATGTGGACGATGTTATCGGCCATGTCGTGTTCGCCAGCGGAGATGAAGATCTTGGTGCCGGACACTTTGTACGAACCATCAGCCTGAGGCTCGGCCTTGGTGCGCAGCATGCCCAGGTCGGTGCCGCAGTGCGGCTCGGTCAGGCACATGGTGCCGGTCCACTCACCGGAAACCAGCTTGGTCAGGTAGGTGTGCTTCTGGTCGTCAGTACCATGCTCGGCGAGGGTGTTCATCGCGCCATGGGACAGACCTGGGTACATGCCCCACGACCAGTTGGATTCGCCAACCAACTCGCTCAGCACCAGACCGAGAGACTC
>NKIE01000836.1 GCA_002256055.1 Pseudomonas sp. PGPPP3
TTTTTCGTCTGGGCGGCGAAGGTTTGCCAATCGGAGGCGCTGGCTTCCTGGATCACCTTGATCTGCCGACCGAGGATGCCGCCGCTGGCGTTGATCTGCTCGATGGCCAGGCGCTCGGCCTGGATCGAGCCGGTTTCCGAAATAGCCATGGTGCCGGTGGCCGAATGCAGCTGGCCGACCGTCACTTCGGTATCGGTAATGGCCAGGCCGGTGGTGTTGGCCGCGTCCGCCAGTACGCTCTGACTGAACACACTGGCCGCCAGCAACGAGAGTGCCGCGGCACCTAGCGCCAGCCGGCGGGGAAGTAAGCGTTTCGCACCCGTCAGTTGTGAATCCATGGTCTTGCTCCTCTGCTGGTTATCCTCACCGGCGGCCCTGATGGGTGCGGATCGGCTTCGCAGCAAGGATGCGTTTGCCAGGGGTGCCGGGGTATACGCAGATTGACGTAACGGCATACGTCATCTGACGTAGCGATGCGCGCACCAGCTTGGGGCGCGGCACACCCATCGCCAGCCCGAGAACTGGCGCTAACCCGCGCCACTGTGGGCGTCCAGTTTGGGGCATGGATGTTGCAGCGCGCCTTGCATCTACTCGCCAGGATCGCCTTCATGCTGAGCAACGGCACGCAACGGATTGCCAAGATCCGCCGCGACTACAACCGCTGGGTCGCCGACGAGACCTTGGAAGACTACGCCCTGCGCTTCACGCCCAAGTCGTTTCGCAAGTG
>NKIE01000837.1 GCA_002256055.1 Pseudomonas sp. PGPPP3
GCAGGCCCGGTTGCTCCAGCTTGGCGGCCGCGGTATTGCACAGGTTGACCATGTCCTCGCGCAGCTCGACGCCGCGCACCCGCGCGTCCAGGCCCAGGCTGTGGCTCAGGTAGTCGTGCAGGGCAAAGGTCAGGTAGCCCTTGCCGGAGCCAAAGTCGACGGCGTGCAGCGGCTGGTTCTGGTCGAGGGTGGAGCTGCTCAGGGCGTGGGCGAACACCTCGACGAACTTGTTGATCTGCTTCCACTTGCGCGCCATGGCTGGCACCAGTTCATGCGCGCCGGTGGTTACGCCGAGGTCACGGAGAAACGGCCGCGACAGCTCCAGAAAGCGCTTCTTCTCGCGATTGTGTTCGGCGCTCGGTGCTTCCCGTTGCACAGTCTTGCCGACAAACAGCTGAGGTTTGTCCTTCTTGCTGAAGGTCAGTTGCAGCTCTTCGGTCAGGGACAGCAGGTGGGCGTTCTTGAAAGCGGCTGGCAGCCATTGCGCGATCAGCTCCAGGGCCTCGGCCAGCGGCAGGTTCTTGGTTATGTCGCGGGTTTTGTAGCTGTAGACGAACGACAGGCAAGGCTGCTCTTTGACGCTGACCAAGCGCGCCACCACGCGCTGCAAATCAACTTCCGCGCCGCGGTATTTAGACAACACCAGTTTGACCAGGGTGTTCTGCTGCAGGCTGGTTTCCAGCTGCGCCAGGAATTGTTCGCGGTCAGTGGCGGCGGACGGGGATGC
>NKIE01000838.1 GCA_002256055.1 Pseudomonas sp. PGPPP3
CGTGACTGCCGTCCAACTGATCGTCGGCCTGGGTAATCCAGGCACTGAATACGAACAGACGCGGCATAACGCGGGAGCCCTTTTTGTTGAGCGCCTGGCCAGCAGCCAGGGCGTCAACCTCAGCGCTGAGCGCAAATATTTCGGCCGTGTGGGCAAATTCAGCCACCAGGGCCACGATGTTCGTCTGCTGATCCCGACCACCTTTATGAATCGCAGCGGCCAGGCAGTTGCCGCGCTGGCGAACTTCTTCCGGATTGCCCCGGAAGCCATATTGGTGGCTCACGACGAACTCGACATGCTACCGGGCGTCGCCAAGCTCAAGCTTGGCGGCGGGCACGGCGGGCATAACGGGCTGCGTGACATCATTGCGCAACTCGGCAATCAGAATAATTTCTACCGCCTGCGTTTGGGCATTGGCCACCCAGGGCACAGCAGCATGGTTTCCGGTTACGTTCTCGGCCGCGCTCCGCGCAGCGAACAGGACCTCCTAGACACCAGCATCGACTTTGCCCTTGGCGTACTGCCGGAGATTCTAGCCGGCGACTGGAGCAAGGCCATGCACAAACTGCATAGCCAGAAAGCCACCTCTTAATTCTTTCTACCGCCTTCCGCGAGGGACACATCATGGGATTCAACTGCGGCATCGTCGGCCTGCCCAACGTCGGCAAGTCCACCCTGTTCAACGCCCTCACCAAATCCGGGATCGCGGCCGAGAACTTCCCGTT
>NKIE01000839.1 GCA_002256055.1 Pseudomonas sp. PGPPP3
TTTCTTCACGGCCGACACAGTGATCAACACTTTGTCGTACGCGATCAGGCTAACCGGATCGGAACCTTGCACATCACGTACATCTACGTGCGGCAGGTTACGGGCAGCCAGGTACAGGTTCTGATCAACGGCGTCAGACACGATCAATACGTCGGTCAGACCCATGCCATTCAGCTTGTCCAGCAGCACTTTGGTCTTCGGCGCATCAACTGCGAAGTCTTCAACGACGACCAGACGATCCGAACGCACCAACTCAGCAAGGATGGAGCGCAATGCAGCGCGATACATCTTCTTGTTCAGCTTTTGCGAGTGATCCTGCGGACGAGCAGCGAAAGTGGTACCGCCGCCACGCCAGATTGGGCTACGGATAGTACCGGCACGCGCACGGCCAGTACCCTTCTGACGCCATGGGCGCTTACCGCCACCGGAAACGTCGGAACGGGTTTTCTGTTGCTTGCTACCTTGACGACCACCGGCCATGTAGGCCACAACTGCCTGGTGAACCAGGGTCTCGTTGTATTCGCCGCCAAAGGTGTGCTCGGAGACCTCGATCGCCTGAGCACCATTTACATTTAATTGCATGTCAGCTTCCCCTTAACCGCGAGCCTTGGCTGCCGGACGCACAACCACATCACCACCGGGAGCGCCAGGAACAGCACCTTTAACCAGCAGCAGATTGCGTTCAGCGTCGACGCGCACAACTTCGAGGGACTGCACGGTCA
>NKIE01000045.1:0-2039 GCA_002256055.1 Pseudomonas sp. PGPPP3
GCACAAAGGAATGCGTGATCGATTCGGCGCCGTATGAGGTCAATGGCAAGAGGGTGCTGACGGCCTCGGGCAACGCCCCCATTGTCGTCAATGGTAAGTTCCTTGGGATAGCGGGCAACGACCTGGCCCTGGACTTTATTCAGGACCTGCTCAAGCAGGCCGACAAGCAACTGTATGACGGCGCAGGTGAACTGGCGCTGTTTTCCGCTAACGGCAGCGTGGTGGCCAACACCAAAGACGCCAATAGTCTCGGCCAGCCGGGCAGCAAAATCCTCAGCGCTGGCGATCTCAACGACCTTAAGCAGCTCAGTGGCGAGCAACCGCTCTACAAAACCAATGCTGACGAAGGCCTGATCACTGTGTTCATGCCCTTCAACATCAGCGACACCGACGCACGCTGGACCCTGATGTTGCAACTGCCCCTGCAAGCAGTGATGGGCGACCTGCAAAAACTGCAGGCCGAACTGCAAGATCAAAGCCGTGAGGACACCTTCGGCATGGCCTTGGTTGGCCTGCTAATCGCGGGCCTCGGCCTGGTGGTGGTGTGGTTCGTAGGCTACGGTATCGCCCGGCCGCTGAAGCAGATGGTGGCCATGCTCGATGACATCGCCCAAGGCGAAGGCGACCTGACTCGCCGCCTGAGCACTGACCGCGTTGACGAACTAGGGGCTATCGCCAATGGCTTCAACACCTTCCTGAGCAAGCTGCAGGTGATGATCAGCCAGGTGGTGACCTCGGTACAGAAGGTCAGCGACTCCTCCGAGCACACCGCCGACATCGCCATCCGTACCGACAAAGGCATGCAGAAGCAGATGCAGGAGATCGAACTGGTCGCTACCGCTGTGCATGAAATGACCGCCACCGCCCAGGATGTGGCACGCAATGCCACTCATGCCGCCGAAGCCGCCAACCATGCCGACCAGGCTGCCAATAACGGCAAGAGCATCGTCCACAGTACCTCTCAGGCGATTGCCGCCCTGGCCAGCGAAATCGGCCGTGCGGTGACCGTGGTGCAAACCCTGGCCAAGGACAGCGAAAACATCAACGCCATCCTGGTGGCCATTCGCGGGATTGCCGAACAAACCAACCTGCTGGCCCTCAACGCGGCCATCGAGGCGGCCCGTGCAGGCGAACAGGGTCGCGGCTTTGCCGTGGTGGCCGACGAGGTGCGCAACCTGGCGCAGAAGACGCAGCAAGCCACCGAAGAAATCCAGTCCATGATCCAGCAACTGCAGCACGGCACCCGTGAAGTGGTGAAGGTGATGGAAGACAGCCAGGCGAAAACCGACGACAGCGTCAAGCATGCGGCCGAAGCGGCTCAGGCACTAGAGTCCATCACCCAGGCGGTGTCGGTGATCAATGACATGAACACTCAGATTGCCAGCGCTGCCGAGGAGCAAAGCGCAGTAGCGGAAGACATCAATCGCAACGTCACCAATATCGGCCAGGTGGCCAATGAAGTGGCAAGCGGAGCCGACGAAGCCAGCCAGGCCAGTGCCGAACTGACCAAACTGGCCGAGCAACAACGGCGCCTGATCAACCAGTTCCGCGTCTGATCGAACACATCGCTGAATAAAAAAGGAGCCCAAATGGGCTCCTTTTTTATTCGAGTAACGCTTCCTCCCCCAAACAATCAGGCCGGAGTCAAGCACTCCGGCGCATCCAGCTTGGGGTCATTGACCAGATTGGCCAGCACCCGTTCACGCATTGCCAGCGGGGGTTTGGCCAGCAACGCCTGCAGCTCGGCGGGTGAGGTGTCGGCGGCCAACCAGGCCTCCTGCCCGGCCTCATCCAGCAGCAGCGGACGACGCTGATCGGCGGCCGCCTGGGTCACCACGGCCACACTCAGATAGGTATGCCCCTCCACTGGATACGCTTCCCAGATCGCGGCGAAATACAGCGGCGACGTCTCATGGGTCAGCCAATACGGGCGCTTGCGCACCGCTCCGCGCCACTCATAAAAACCGTTGGCAGGCAGCAGACAACGGCGCTGGTGGAAGGCTTCACGAAACATCGGTTGTTCGGCCAGGGTTTCCGCC
>NKIE01000045.1:2049-11842 GCA_002256055.1 Pseudomonas sp. PGPPP3
CGCTGGTGGAAGGCTTCACGAAACATCGGTTGTTCGGCCAGGGTTTCCGCCCGTGCCTGGGCCGGGGTGCGCGACCAATCAGTCAGCCAGGGCGGCGTCAGCCCCCAGCGAGCCGAAGCGGCATGACGCTGGCCGGCCTCATGGCGAACCATCAGCACATGAGCGCCGGGGGCGATATTCCAGTGCGGCTGCTGGTCGGCTGGAAAGCCGGGCAAGGCGGTCAGCGCTGGCGGCCAGCGAAACAGGGCATAGCGTCCACACATAAGGGGTGACAACACTCAACAAGCAAAAGGATTCAGCAGAGCAGGACGCCGGTAACCTCGACCGATTCATCAGCGTCCAGCGGTTGCGCGGCATTGTACGCAGTGATCAGCAGCCGCGCGCGCTCGGCCTGCTCATTGTCTACTTGCAGACCGAGCAAGCCACTGACCGGCAACTCACCCATAGCACCCAACAGGTGGCGGCCACTGAGATGGGCCGTGACCCCTTCGCTGGCGAGCATGGCCAGCAACAGCTCAGCTTCGAGCAAGTCGGCCGGTTCGTAGACCCGCTGCATCAGTCATCCTCCCGACGTACCTGCAGGTCCCAACTGTCGCCATCGGTCTGCAACTCGAACTGAATCGGCCGGCAACAGACCGAGCAATCCTCGATGTACTGCTGATCGCCGCCCGAGAGATCCAGCAGCGCCTCTACTGGCTCGCCGCAATAAGGGCACTGATAGTCCTGAGATTCCAGCATCGCAGCCTCCGTGTGACTTGCGGGTATACTTCGTGGTCTATGTGCAGCCTTAACAGCAGATCAAACTGCTGAAGACTTGTTCGAGATCATCGCCAACCTAAGCGTTCACGAACACACTCTCCCCCTGCCGACACCACAACAAGAGAACATGATGGGCGAATTCGATGCCATCCGACCTTACGCCGACGCCGAAGTCCCGGCGGTGCTGGAACGCCTGCTGGGCGACTCCGCATTTCTATCGATCCTCACCCACTTTCGCTTTCCGCGCCTGGCCAACTCCTTCGGCTGGCTGCTTAGACCTCTTATAGCCTATCGGCTGCGCCATGAGTTGCGCGGCATCCAGTCGGTGGCGCAACTACAGGACCGGGTCGAGCCCTATGTCGACCGCACCATCGAGCGCGCCACCGACGGCGTGACCTACAGCGGCGTGGAGCGCCTGCAGAAAGGCAGTGCCTATCTGCTGCTGGCCAACCACCGCGATATCGTCATGGACCCCGCGTTCGTCAACTACGCGGTCTATCACGCAGGCATCCCGACACCGCGCATCGCGATTGGCGACAACCTGCTGCAAAAGCCCTTTGTCAGCGACCTGATGCGCCTGAACAAAAGCTTTATCGTGCACCGCTCCCTGAGTGGACGCAGGGAGAAGCTGGCGGCGTTCCAGTTGCTGTCGGCCTATATCAACCACTCGATTCGCCATGATTGCCAATCGATCTGGATCGCCCAGGCCGAGGGCCGCGCCAAGGACGGTAATGACCGTACCGATTCGGCGATCCTCAAGATGTTCCACATGAGCCGCAAGGACGAGCCATTCGCCGAGGTGATCCGCAGCCTCAAGCTGACGCCAGTGTCGATCAGCTACGAATACGACCCCTGCGACCAGGCCAAGGCCCGCGAGCTGTATATCCGCGCCAGCAGCGGCAGCTACGAGAAGAGCCAGGGCGAAGACGACCTCAGCATTGCCCAGGGCATCACCGGCTACAAAGGCCGCGTGCATATCAACTTTGCCGAACACATCAGCCAGGACTTTGCCGACACCAAGCAATTGGCGGCAGAGATGGACCGGCAGATCCTCGCCGGCTACCGCCTGTTCCCCGTGCATTACCTGGCCTACGCCATGTGGCAGGAGCGCGATCCACAACTGCAGGTGCCAACCGCCGCCGAGGTGTTTGCCCCAGCCGAGCTGGCCAAGGCCGAGGCCGAATGGCAGAAACGCCTGAACGCCTGCCCACCTGAGCAGCAGCCTTACCTAGTGATGCAATACGCCAACCCGGTGCGCAACCAGTACCGCATCAAAGCGGGTCTGGCGCTGTAAGGGCGCTAGCAGAAACGACAACGGCGACCTTGGGGTCGCCGTTGTCGTTTCCAGCCCGGGTGTTTACAGCCGGGGGCTGTCCCAGGACAACGCCAGGGCGATGGCCAGGCAAGCAAAGCCAAACTGATAGAAGAATCGATTCAAACGCAAGGTCGGCTCAGCGCCCAGCACGGCTTCGCCATGACCATCGTTCGGTCCATCTATCTGAGCCCCGGCGCGCAACTCGCGCTGACGGGTGGCTAGCAGCAGCCAGGCGCCCGCGCAGGCAAAAAACAGCGCCAATAGATTCAGACAACGCCCTGGGTGGGCGGTAATTACCGCGTAAAGCGCCTGCAACGACATGCTTGATCTCCGCCTCGGAAGCCTCACCCTGCGGGCGCCGCCTCCACACAACAGTCTAGTACCCGCCAGGCGGGTTAATACGGCGGCGGAGTCTACCTAAGGCCTGCACCTATGAGGCTTGTTTCCGACGAGTTGTCGCGCTGTCAGGAATCCGTCTGAATACTGTCAACCACATGACTTCGTGTTGAAATTTCGTCGCGCTAGCTTGAGTCGTGCAACTCATCACGCCATGGAGCAACCACCACATGCTGCCGACTCAAAACCGCGACTACCTGATTGACTCGATCGACGATGTGGAGACCGAGGTCAATGAACTGTCCATAACCGCTCAGGACCATAACTGGCTGGCGTACTGCGCCATGGGTGGCCACGAACACTACAACGCAGCGGACATCGCCCCACAGCGCGGCGTCAACACGCCCGAGTCGTATATGGCCGCAGCCTGAATTTTCCGCATAAAAAAGCCCCGACCTTGGCCGGGGCTTTTTTATATCCGAGCGTTACTGGCCGAGCACTTGGCCAATGGTCGGATCCTTGAACACCCGACTCAAGGCATCACTCAACACTTCGGTGACCAGCTTAGTGTTGGTCTGCTGGTTGGGCGCCATGCCAAAGCGCTGATCCATGGACGCCCCATAGCGGCCGTTGTAACGGCGCCCGCCATTTTGCGCATCGACCCGAAAGGTGGCGCTGATGGTGGCTTCAGTGACGTACAGACCTTCCTTGGGCGACTGGTACTTGAGCTCGCTGAGGGTCAGGGTCAATTGCGGCGCGTTGTAGGCATTCGCCGTCGGGGTAAAGCCCAAGAGGCGCACGGCAGCTTCTGCCTGAGTCTGTAGCTGTGGCAACAATTGCGGGCCAGCAACAGTGATGGTGCTGGTTTCCGGGTACATGCCACCGCGGGTGCCGAGCACTGGCGACGGACGACCATCCACCACCCGCACCACCACCGGCTGGCCACGACCAACAGCTGCCAACTGGGTATTGAGAACGGGTTGTGGGCTGAGCTGTTGCGGGCTGTGGACACAACCGGCAAGGGTCAAACTGGCCATGGCCAGCAAACCGAGTAGCAAGCGATGCAGCATGTTCATCTCTCCAAGGGTGGGCACGCAATGGCCGGCAGTATAACCATGGCGGTTGCAGGCTTACAGCCGCGCAGTGCTGTGACCTACGTAAACCCCAGGGGTTCCGGCAGAAAACGGCGACAATAAAAAACCGCCCCGAAGGGCGGTTTTTGCTCATGCACTAAGCGATCAAACGTCGCTATCCAGCCCCAACAACTCGTTGGAACGGGCCTGCACGCTGCGATACAGCTCGGCGTCGGTTTCCAGCACCTTGCCGGTGGCCTTGAAGATCGCCTGCAAGCGGCTCTGCCACTGCTCCGAGCGCACTTGCTCGGGGAAGCAGCGCTCGATCAGATCGAGCATGATCGAGACCGTCACCGAAGCGCCTGGCGAAGCGCCCAGCAAGGCGGCCAGGGAACCATCCGCAGCAGACACCAGCTCAGTACCGAACTGCAGAATGCCACCGGATTTGGCGTCCTTCTTGATGATCTGTACACGCTGGCCGGCTGTTTCCAAGCGCCAGTCTTCGGCCTTGGCTTCCGGGTAGAACTTGCGCAGGGCTTCCAGACGTTGCTCCTGAGACTGCATAACCTCGCCAACCAAATACTTGGTCAGGTCGAAGTTGTCCCGCGCCACGGCCAGCATCGGCAAGATGTTGCTCGGGCGAATCGACAGCGGCAGGTCAAGGAACGAGCCGTGCTTGAGGAACTTGGTGGTGAAACCAGCGTACGGGCCGAACAGCAGGGACTTCTTGCCTTCAACCACGCGGGTGTCGAGGTGCGGCACAGACATTGGAGGCGCGCCGACGTCGGCCTGGCTGTATACCTTGGCCTGGTGCTGGCTGACCACTTCAGGATTGTCGCAGCGCAGCCACTGACCGCTGACCGGGAAGCCGCCGAAGCCCTTGCCTTCCGGAATGCCGGACATCTGCAGCAGCGGCAAGGCCGCGCCGCCAGCGCCGAGGAAGACGAAACGCGAGGTGACCTTACGGGTCTCGCCGCTGAGCACGTCTTTGATGCTCACGCACCAGCCGGCGCCGCTGCGCTCCAGGCCAACCACACGCTGGTTGTACTGGACGTCAGTGTGTTCCTGCTCGGCAAGGAAACGCAGCAACTGGTTGGTCAGAGCGCCAAAGTTGACGTCGCTACCGCCGACGGCACGGGTGGCGGCAATGCGCTCATCAACCTCACGGCCAGGCATCATCAGCGGCATCCACTCAGCCAGGGTGGCCTTATCTTCGGAGTACTGCATGCCGGCGAAGCAGTGATGCTTGCTCAGCTGGGCAAAACGGGTTTGCAGGAAGCCAATGTCTTTCTCCCCGCGCACAAAGCTCAGGTGCGGCACGGGATTGATGAAGCTCTGCGCGGAACCGAAAGTGCCTTTTTCGATCAGGTGGGCCCAGAACTGCTTGGACACCTCGAACATGGCATTGATGCTGACGGCCTTTTTGATATCAACCGAGCCATCGGCAGCTTGCGGGGTGTAGTTCAGCTCACACAACCCGGCATGGCCGGTGCCTGCGTTGTTCCAAGGGTTGGAACTTTCGATAGCACCTGCATCCATCAACTCAACGACTTCCAGCTTAATCGCCGGATCCAGCTCTTTGAGCAGCACGGCGAGCGTTGCGCTCATGATGCCGGCCCCAACCAACACCACATCCACTGCTTCGTTTTCGTTTCGCGCCATTACCGCATCTCCACAATCAAAATCTGCAGCACCCAACTGTTGTCACTCGGCCTCATGAGCAAACACCAGTTGCTTATTACTGTCCGCCAGATGGCCTTGGAGCCAGGAAGAGGTAACTTCCAGATTACTAATGGCTCCCTGCATGCACCTTAACCACTCTCAACCGGAGATAAACAGGAGAGGATCTCAGCTCAACAGTTCATTGGCACACATCAGGATATCTCCCGACGCCGCCAGCTCTGCACAGGACAGGCCCCTATAAGGGCGTTATTTTTTCGGCGCGAACAATACCATTAATGACGCATTGCTTAACGCAAAAAAATGCATGGGCTGAAGCCACTGATCTTTTTTTCGCCAAACAGGGGCAAAAAAACAGATAAACCCCAGTGTTTGCGCAGGCTACAGAGGCAGCCACGGGTCAGGAATCAGGGCCTAGACGTTGGTAGGCTTGACCCCGTTTGCGGCTAGAACCAGCCACTGTCCAGCTGCGCCTTGCAACTGCGGTACTGCATGGCATAACGCTTGGCGCGGGCATCGACCTTGGCAGCCACAGGCAGTAGCCAGGCCTTCTGCAGATGGCTGCCGCGGCTAAAGCCCCCCCAGCCCTCGTGATAATTGAGGTACTGGTTATAGGCATCCCATTTGGAAATGCCATTCACCTTCTGGCTTTTGCTGGTGTACCAACCCATGAAATCCAGGGCATCGGCAAAATCGTCGCGGCTAGCCCAGGTGTTGCCGGTTTCGCGCTGATAATCCGCCCAGGTTTCGTCTTTGACTTGGGCGTAGCCATAGGCCGTACTGGGCCGACCGTAGGGGATGACGCCAAGTAAATAGCGCATCGGCGGCCGCGCATCTTCGCGAAAGCTCGACTCCTGATACATCATCGCCATGGTCACAAACGACGGCGTGCCCCAGCGTTGGGTCATACCTTGCGCGGCCTGGTGCCAGGTCGATTTTTCCGCAAATATCTGGCACAGGTCTTCCGGCTGTGCCGGCGGGCGGGTGCTACACGCGCCGAGCAGATAAATGCTCAGCAGCAACGTCGCCCGGCACAGCATCGGCGATTCAAGCACGGGCGGCATTGATGACATCGATATAGGGCGCAGCCTGACGCTGGTCCTGAATCAGGGCGACAAAGTCATGGCCCTGGGCATCGGTGGCACTCAGGTCGTAACCGGCAGCCTGGAAGAAGCCGACAAAACGGGCGAAATCATCCACCCGCAAACCGCGATAGGCCTTGATCAGCTTGTGCAGGGACGGCGAGGTGCCATCGACCGGCTCGAAAGCGAGGAACAGCTTGATCGGATCGTCACCGATTTCATCGCCAATCACCTGTTTCTTGTCTTTACGCATGATCCACTCCAACGGGCCGGTTTTTCAGGGCCGGCAGTTTACCCCAGGGGCCGACGCCCAGGCGACCACCAACCGCGAAGACCGCGCAAGCCAGGGCCGCCAACTGACGGAGCCCCTACAAGAGGGCAGCCAAGCCTCTAAACAGGGCGCTTTCACGGCCAAATACAACTATCGGAGGCCTGCGGCGCCACCCCGCCGCGCCTTATACTCGGGGTATTACCGAAGGAAACCGCCATGTCGCTGCCCTTGCTTCCCGTGTTCGCCGCCTGGCGCCAGACCCTCAAGGCCGGCTATTCACTCAAGGCCCTGCGCGGTGACCTGGCAGCAGGCCTGACGGTAGGCATCATCGCCATCCCCTTGGCCATGGCGCTGGCGATTGCCGTCGGTGTCGCCCCGCAGTACGGCCTCTATACGGTGCTGGTGGCTGCGCCGCTGATCGCCCTCACGGGCGGCTCGCGCTTCAACGTGTCTGGGCCGACCGCCGCCTTTGTGGTGATCCTGTTGCCGATCACCCAGCAATTCGGCCTCGGCGGCCTGCTGCTGTGCACCATGCTTGCCGGCCTGATAATGATCGCCATGGGCCTGGGCCGCGCCGGCCGCCTGATCGAATTCGTGCCCTACCCGGTAACCCTGGGTTTTACCGCTGGCATCGGCATCGTGATTGCCACCCTGCAGCTCAAGGATTTGTTCGGCCTCAGCCTAAGCAGCCAGCCCCTGCATTACCTGGAGCAAGTGCAGGTCCTGCTGCTGGCCCTGCCCAGCGCCCATCTCGGCGATGCCCTGGTCGCGGCGCTAAGCCTGGCGGTGCTGATCCTCTGGCCGCGCTGGGTGCCGAAAGTGCCTGGCCACCTGGCGGCCCTGGCCGTGGGCACGATTGCCGGCCTGGCCCTGGAAGGCATGGGCATTCCTCTGGCAACCCTGGGCGAGCGTTTCAGCTACAGCCTCGACGGTGTGCTGCATGCCGGGATTCCGCCCTTTTTGCCGAACTTCGCCTGGCCCTGGCAATTGCCGGCGGCCAATGGCCACCCCCTGAACCTGTCGTTTGAGTTGATTCGCCAACTGCTGGCACCCGCGTTTGCCATCGCCATGCTCGGCGCCATCGAATCGCTGCTCTGCGCAGTGGTGGCCGACGGCATGACCGGCAGCAAGCACGATCCCAATGCCGAGTTAATCGGCCAGGGCCTGGGTAACCTGATTGCACCGCTGTTTGGTGGCATCACCGCCACCGCCGCCATTGCCCGCAGCGCCGCCAACGTGCGCGCCGGAGCCTTCTCACCGCTGGCGGCGATCATTCATGCGGGGGTGGTGCTGGTGGCGATTCTGCTGCTGGCGCCGCTGTTCAGTTACCTGCCGATGGCGGCACTGGCTGCCTTGCTGCTGATGGTGGCGTGGAACATGAGTGAGGCCGGCCATGTGCTGCACACCCTGCGCATCGCCCCACGCAGTGACGTGCTAGTACTGCTGACCTGCTTGATCCTGACCGTGCTGTTCGACATGGTGCTGGCCGTCGGCGTCGGCCTGCTGCTGGCTGCCGGCCTGTTTATCAAGCGCATGAGCGACCTCACCGACACCGCCGCCCTGCCCCGGCACTTCCATCAGGCCCTCAAGGATTTACCCGAGCACGTGCTGGTGTACGCCATTCGCGGGCCGCTGTTCTTCGGCGCAGCGGAAAAAGCCCTGAGCGTGCTGCGCCGCTTCAATAACGACGTCAAGGTGGTGATTGTCGATATCAGCGCCGTGCCGCTGCTGGACATGACCGCGCTGGCGGCCCTGGACAACGTGCTCCGTGACTATCGCAAACAAGGCGTCGGCCTAGTGCTGGTCGGCACGTCATCACGGGTGCGCCTGAAACTACGCCGCGCCGGCATCCTGCGTGAGGAAGGCCACCTGGCCTATGTGCAAAACCTCGAACAAGCCAGGGCCAAGGCCCTGAAGTGGCTCGAGCCGGTCAGCGTCAACAGCGAACAGGTCGTTGAGCGGTAGCCCGGATGCCCTCCAGGTCAGCCACTCAGAACTGCGCGACCATCCAGGCCTGATAGGCCTCGACCTCAGCATCACCTTCACCCGGCGCCCAGGGCGCTAGCTCGCCGTCGCCAATCGGCCGGTAAGGTCCGGCCTTGCACTCGAACAGCACGCTGTCGGCCTCCAGCACCACCAAGGCATGAAACACCCCAGGCGGTAGATCGACACCGACACAATCACTGCCCGCCGCCAGCAGCCGCTGCGCCACCACCTCACCGCTGTCGCTGAAAATCAGCAGCCCCAGACAGCCCTTGAGCACCAGCAGCGTCTCGGCCTTGTCGGCGGCCAGATGTCGATGCGGCGGGATATAGGTGCCCGGCTGCAAGCCCACTGCCAAGCGATGACAGGGCTCGTCCATCTGATGGAAATTATGGTGCTGACGCAGGCGCGGACTGGCCGCCGCCTGAGTGCTCAGCTGGGTAAACAGCGCCTGATCGAGAAAGCGCGGTTCAAGCATGACAGTTACAGGCCTTTGACCGCGTAGATACCCGGCGCATTGCGCCAGTAGCCCTTGTAGTCCATGCCGTAACCGAAGATGAAACGATCGATGCACGGCAGGCCAACGTAATCGGCTTTCAGGTCAGGGCGCGCCTTGCGGTCGTGGTCCTTATCGATCAATACGGCGGTATGCACCGCGCTGGCACCGGCATGGCGACAGAAATCGATGATCGCGCCCAGGGTGTGCCCTTCGTCGAGGATGTCATCGATGATCAGCACATCGCGGTCCATAAAGGAGATTTCCGGCTTGGCCTTCCAGAACAGCTCGCCGCCGCTGGTTTCGCTGCGGTAGCGGGTGGCGTGCAGGTAAGACAGTTCCAGCGGGAAGTTCAGCTTGGGCAGCAGCTTGCCGGAGAAGATCAGGCCGCCATTCATTACGCAGAACACCACCGGGTAGCGCGCGGCCAGCTCGCTGTTGATCACCACGGCCATTCTCTCGATGGCCGCTTCCACCTCGGCTTCGTGGTACAGGCAATCGGCTTCCTGCATGACTTGGCGGATATGGGCGAGATCGACAGACATGGGATTTCCTCGAAGTAGACAGGCTCTGCGCGCAGACAACCTGATCAATGTGTCAAAATAAAAGCCGGCAAAGGTACCCACCTGCCGGTCTGCGGGCAAGCCCTGGCAGACCAACGCAGACGAACGCACAGGCACAGGATAAACGCTAAGCCCGAAAAACAACCAGCCGCCGCCTGCCCAGCGAATGCTTTACTCTAACCGTATTAATCGCCCGCCCCGCCGGAGAGCCCCGTCCTGCCTACCTGTGAGATCC